>QBLP01000268.1 GCA_003070825.1 Halanaerobium sp.
GAGACAGCTACTAACACCAGGGTCAATTATCTTCTTATCTTTTGGACTGGAAATTACTAAGGTTCCAATAGCTTTTTTGATGTAAATCTGGTTACTAATATCAAAATAGGTCTTTCCCAGGTTATTACCCGCTTGAGAACAATAAATAATGTTCTCAGCTTTATACCATCCCCCGCGTAGAAAACCAGAATTGTTTTTTACAATTATTGAGTTACTGGCCTCAATTTTTGAATTATAGCAGCCTTTTTTATTAATCACCAATGAACCTCCTATTAACAACGATGAATTTTGTATATAGCCTGCATAAATATTTAACTCCTTATTGTTATTCCTGCTCTTTAGGAGTTCTTTTATGTTATTTAGTAACTCATTAAATAGATCATAGTTATTAAGATTTTCTAATTTATGAAGTTTATTCATAAATGGTGCAAGTTTATTCAAAGTTTTTTTCAACTTATAATTATCATCTATTTTGTCTCTTAGATTTCCAATCAAATCAGGTAATTCATCAAATTTATCCTCTATTAGTAATTTTAATATCCTACCTAATTTAACTGAAGAACCCATTTTCCTCTTATCTGCTTCACCAAGTATTTCATCAATAGATTTTGAAATATCCTCTATTAATCTTTCAGTCTTTTCCAAAAAGTTTAACAAATCATCATCTAAGTAGTTTCCAACTTTAACCTTACTGCCGATAATGTTTTTATTAACAAACAGTGAACCTCTGGTTAAAACTTCTGCATTAGCAACATTACCGCTGACCTTTAAATCCTGGCCAACACTGACATTAAAATAATCCTGAACATTACCTTTGACCAATAGATCCCCATCATAATTAATATCTCCAGTATTTTTGTCAATATCATTATTGATCACATACTGCTCTACCACCTTAACAAGAGCAGTATTGTTCTTTTTTACTATTTTAGGCTGTCCACCTTTTTCAGCAACTGCTTTATTCTTAATTAATCTAACATTTTCTCCAGCTCTTAGTTCTATATCTTTAACTGCAGCAGGTTTAATTTCTTCACCAAAAACATTTATACCAGGATTACCCTTTTTTAAACTCTTCTTATAGCAGATGGTATCTCCCTTTTCTACAGAATTTATTTCATTAAATATTTTATTTTTTCTTTCCTTATACTTTTCTGTAGTAATTATTTCTGCATCTTTTCCAGATTCAGCCTGCTTCCCTTCTGCAACTAAATAACTATCATTATATTCTCTGCTACTAACTATATCCTTTATTACTTCCTCTTTAATACCGTAAGATACACTTTTTTCTTGCAAAAGACTTCTTATTTCTTTTTCATTAACCTCTGGATAAATTTCATCTACAACTTCACTTTTTACTTTTATTATATTAGAAGGCTGGATATTCTTTAAACTTAACTTTTTAGCAGGTGAGGTACTAATTTCAAGATAAGCTTTTAAACCTTTGTTATCAAATTTTAAATTGAGATCTTTTTTCTTGATGGTATTATTTAAATCAAGCACAATATCTTTGAGCGAGCTTTCAGAAACTACAATCTCATCTTTTATCTTATTGTCTTCAAGATATAATTCTACATCTTTACCTGCGGATATTCTAGGATATCTTCCTAAACCTTCAGGATCACTAATATATAATTTACCATCCCTAAGATATGCTACACCATCTTTATTTTTCATAGTATAACCTCCCGGTTTAGAAATAAATTGCGTATAAATTAAAAAAAGCCAACATATTAATGTTGGCACGGGCTCCGAACGCAGCATTATAACTGGTCCTTCTTCCCTTAACAATATAGACAGTTAAATTTCAGTCCTTAAGACCTCTATTTTCCTGATAATTGTCATAAAAGCTAATTCTTGTCAATAATTATACAGAAAAAATACTAAAGTTAAAAATCAAATTAGATGGCTATATTAACTATTAAGTGTGATTATACCTTATTAACTCTACTCTTCTTACTTTTTCCTAAATATACAAGTGTTTTGAATCCTAGATGGACTGACCTTTATTCAAATTAATACTCTTTTTATTTTTATATTAGTAAAATAATAAATATTGTTTTCTCCTTATCAAATATTTTAACCCTACTACCCTCAATATCAACCTCTTTAATCCCGGTATTAAACTGTTTACCTGCAAAACAAAAAATAGAGAGCGGCGGATAATCAGGCAGTTTAGGCCTGTGTTCATCTCGATGAATGGCAATATAATACTCCCAGGGATTGGTTATGGTGAGATCATAATATGAAAGAGCTGAAAGCAGACAAATTACACCATTAGGAACTATATTACTTACTTCGATTAGTTCTGTACTGGGATTAAATTCATCATTATTCCAGCGGTAAAGCCCCCTTTTGATCCTGGTGATCTCTCCATCTTCCTGAAGTTTGTATAGATGTGATGAATGAATATCTGCCTCAAGTATATCTTTAGTCCGAGCATATCCATTATTCCTCCCAAATATATTCTTTATCTTATTGTAAATATTAGGATCTATAATGACATCTCCGTATAATTATCCGCACTTATAGATATGTGCGGAGGTTTTTAACACTTATCAACTACAACAATTAGATAGCTTAACAAAAAAATTCCCTGTTAGCATTAAGTCTACAGGGGAAAATATACATAGTTTAGCTGTTACTGATTAAAGAAATTATTTCTTTTCTTCTTTCTTTTCACTTTCTTTCTTCACAGGTTTTTTCTTAGCTACTTTTTTCTTGTCTTTCATTTTTCAGCACCTCCCTGATATTTCAACTTACTACTTGAGCCTAAATTTATT
>QBLP01000269.1 GCA_003070825.1 Halanaerobium sp.
CTTAGACTAAACTTCTGAATATTTACCATTACTCTCATCTCCTTTATGTTTTTAGTATTCATTTAAAAGGGCATCTTAAATTCCTGATCATCACTGCTTAAGGTTGAATCTCTTTTCTTATTTTTCTGCAGCAGTCTTGTTGCTCTTTCCAGCTCATCCTCATCCATTGGCTCAGCATAAGGTCCTAAAGCTCTTTTTATTCTCCAATCATCACTCGGTACACCATTAACCGGCATAATTTTCACCTCCAAATAAAAAAAGAGACCACCAGCTCTCACTGACAGTCCCCTGAGTTTAATTCTAAGCATTATTCCAGCCTTCCATGAAGGCATCCTTCAATCCTGAGAAAACACTCTCTGATTTAAGCCTGGTAGAATTGGCAGCGATAACCGACTTCTCAATCGCCTTCAGGGCAGCTCTATCGACCTTTGAAGCTGCCGCACCGGTAACTTTAGCAACATTCCTAGTTCCAGTAGAAGCCAGTCCAGCTGCCTTTTTAACACCATTCTCAGCTGTCTGAGCAAGCTTCTTAATGGTATTGTCACCACTGTTAGAATCAATAATTTTCTCAGCATATTTGAGCTCATCTTTTCTCTTAAGTCCAAGCTCTTCCAGCTTACTTAAGACCAACTCCTGCATTACATCATTCTCCGCCATCATTGCTCTAACCAGCATTTCTCTCAGTCTTAGAACAGTCTCAACATTATTTTCATTTTTAAACATAATTATTACCTCCGTATTTTAGTTTTATTTTTACTTTCAAATTAAACAGCAGTTACTCAGACATTAAATAAAGATCAAAGAGAATAAAGAACAAAGCCAGCAGAATATTACCACTGAACAAACTCTGCCAGGCTAAAGCACCAAGCAGTAGGATAACAAGTGTCTTAGAAGCCATCTGATTCACCTCCCTTTCATCATTTTGGACTAAGCCCAACTCCCTTATCTACTCTCACCTCCTTAAATTTAGGCATAAAAAAAGAGCTGCCGGGACAGCCTCAGTTAAGAGACTATCCAGACAGCTCAGTGTCTTTATATATTTAATTATGCTCTAGGGGGTGGGGCGTCGAACGTCGATTTGAATTTCATAATTAAGACGTGGTCCCGCTAGAAATTTTGTTCAATTTTTGAGATTAATAATGGGAATATTAACCCTTAAGGGGGTCGGGTCTATATATATCAGCTGCAAAAAAATATAAAAGGCATGGCATTTTATTCTATTTTTAATTATGTCTGCTGAGTTATAATACTACAAACTTTTAAAGTTAATAAAAAAATCTACCATTCTGATCAGCCAGTATAGAATATATTTTAAGATGATTAAAATCAGCCAATTCTAAATTTTTTTCAATTGCTTCATATCTTCAGTAGTTTTATATAATTTATCACCATACCTATGGTTAATTACATTCTCTTTTAAAATAATAAAAAAGTTTCAGTCACCTATATCTTTCCTACTGCTTTATTCTACATAATTAGCTACGATAATATTATCCACTAGATTAAACAAGAGGAAAACTAACTAACCTGCAGAGAAATAAAAAGGACCCGGACCCACTAATACTATATAGTCTATTTGGCACTCACCCCTGTGGATAACTTTTTGGTCTAAATTGATATAGTTATCTCTTGGTTTTTTTCTTTCAAAAGCAAATTTAATTAATTCACCATAAGTTAAAATTTCATATTTTTTCTTGCTATAATTATAATTGATATAAAAATTATATCTTTGTAATTTAGATTTAATTTCTTGAAAATGTTTTTTTAGGCTGTCATACTTAACAGAAAACATTTCTGCAAGTTCTTTAATGTTAGGTAGATATTTATGCCCTGTTTTAATTAATCCTCTTAAAAGAGGAATAACCTTCTCTACAAGCCCTTCATTATTATTATATACTTTAGTTTTTCTTTTTAATGTTCCCTGCATAAGATTATAAAGTCTTAATAATGCAGGATCAGGCTTAAATTCACCTTCTCCAAAGCTTATAGTGGCTATTTCTGCTACTTTACCTATTTTAATACCCTTTCCATTGCCATAAGCACACATAACCGATCTTATCTGGCTTTCTTTTTCTCTTGGTTTACATTTTTTATTAAATTCCATTAATTTTTCAAAAGTTTCTTTTTTAGTATATCCAGTAACTTCACACGCTTTCACTATCGCATAATGGGCACAATTACGATAATCTTTTGGCACACCCTGTAATATAGCTTTATACTGTGGGTGGTCTAAAATTTCAATATCATCAACATCAAGATATTTATGTTTATAATCATAACTGTAATCTCTGGTGAAATATTTATTGATAATATTTTTTACCCAATTATCCTCTAATAAGTGTCTTTTTCCTGTTACTCTATCAGCTATAATCTCTGTCATTTCACCTGTCTTTTGGTTAAAAGTATATGGCAATCTCATATATCTTGCAATATCTGTTGTTACTGCTGAATCAATGTTTAAATCACTATCAGCTTGTTCTAATACATAAGACAAAGAAGAATTAGCACTTATCCACCATTCCTTATTTTTTTCATTCTTTTTAGAATTAAATTTATCTTTTATGTAAATTGGATCAATTAACCACAATGCTTGAAGATGAACTGTTGGATTCACAGAGGTCTTCAGCACTATATCGGGCAAAGGTATTTCTGCTTTCTGACAGGCTTTATATAGCTTAAATAGACCTTCTCTATAGTCATAAACATCATTAATGCCGTCAATATCTACATATAGAGCATTAAGCCACATAACAGACTTTTCATTCCTATGTAT
>QBLP01000270.1 GCA_003070825.1 Halanaerobium sp.
CCGTTAACATACCTTATTAAAAATAATAGTTTTAAAACTTCAACATCATAATTTCTTAAATTATCATTCATTTTAGCATTTTCGATTACTCTTCTAATATTAGAATCTAAAAATGATTCAATTGGGCGATAAAAAGTTGAAAATGGTATTATTTCTCCTTCTTCAGAATCAGTAATAGTCTGAGCTGCTTCCTGAAAAGCACTAAGTAAAGATCTTTCACCTTCAGATAAGTGTTTACCTGTAACCCCATGTCTTCTGATTTCTTCGAAAACCTGCTGTAAAAGTTTAAATTGATATGGCACAAAAGGGTAAACTTCTGCAAATTCTGTAGCATTTTTATAATTGGCCATAAATCTGGTGCCTTCACTGAAAGTGATTATATTTTTTAAAACAGCACTTTTATCATTATAAAGAAGTTTTAAAGTATCAATTGCTGTTTCATTTTTAGCAAGAATACGCTGTTTAATAACTTCATCAACATTAGCCCCAGATAAACTGAGTCTAGTATCAAATCTACCCATAATTTTAGAATAATCCTTACCTGGCATTTTTTTAATAGTTTTATCCAAATCCTCTTGTGAGGTAACCAAAACCCAGGCTTTTCCCCCACAATGAACACCAAGATCTTCGGCTACAGTTTGCAAGTTAAGCATTAACTTTTTATCATAACCAATATATTGACCTATCTCATCGACTAAGAAAAGCACATGGTGATTATCTTCTTTTTCTTCTATATATTCTTTAACACTTGTTGCAAATTTTTCTATACTAATACTGTAATTATCTTCAGAAGTTTCATACCAGTGCTTAGCCGATTCTTCGTTCATTTTAGTTGATCTAACTAAAGCCTCAATAATTGCTTCTTCTTCAAAATAAAAATCTTCTCTTTTATTCTCCCATTTATCTCCTGCAATATCTGCAAATTCATTTTTGAATTTTTGAAAGTTATCGTCTTGATCCAATCTTCTTTCTAAATCTGCAAGCCAGGGAATACTACCACAATAACCTTGGTGTTCGTTAAAAACTTTCATGAAAACCTTGACAATTGCTTCTTTATCAGCTTTACTGTCAGAATCACTTTTAGAATCAACATTGAATAAAATAACATCAGAAGGAATTTCACTTGCTCTCTGAATATCGGCAAGCAGCATTGGATCATTTAACTTTTCATCAAAAAAGGCTCTTGCTTTTTTATTTTTAACTTCACGATTATCTAGTATGTAAGAGAGTATTTTTAGAAAATGTGATTTACCAGATCCAAAGAAACCTGAAATCCAAACTCCCATCTTATCAGTATAATTGTCAATTCCTTTTTTATAGGCTTCAAAAAAGTCCTGAAAGTGAATTTCTAATTCATTAGTAACAACATATTCTTCTAATTCATTTTCAACTACTTTTTCATCATTCTGAGCAACCTTAATAACTCCTCTGATCTCTCTATTGATGTCTTTTTTAAACATGTTTTCAATTCTCATAAATTTAGCCTCCTAAATGACTGAATCTTTTCTGGGCACTAAAGAAAAAGCCCTATAATAATTATCATCATGTATATCTCCAAATAGGCTTAAACTGGCTCCATCATAACTTCCTGGAAAAAACATTACTAACGGATTATCTTCTATTTCAGGATGCAAATTATTTAAAACTGTATGTGATCTTACTATTGGCCAGGCCTTACCAACTCCTGTGATGAATATTATCTGATTTTCTTCAACTCTTTCAGAAATGTAGTTGGTAAATAAACGGGCATTACTTTTTAAACTTAGAGTAGTTTTTATTTTCTTTATCATTTTTTGGCTGCCGCTTTTTTCTTCCATCTTAAAAGTCTTTTCTAAATAACCTTTATCTTCAAGAATTTCTATCATAATATTAAAAAGATCAAATTCTACTATATCCGCTGTGTCTGGATTATTATTCATCTTGCGAATTAAAAAATCAATATGATCTCTGACTATTAATTCATCTTCTGGATCATAATCAAATAAATAAAAACCTATTTCGTTACCTAAGCCTTTGTTATTTAAAAAATCTTTCTTTTTTATTTCTGGTAGTATTTGATCTAATCTTTTTCTTATCTGGCTCATTATTCTCCCCCCAGCATAGCTTCTAAATATACTTTATCTCCGATATAAATTAAATGATCTTCAAGTTCTGGACTAATTAAGGGTTTATTTATTTCTCTTTCATCCTGATCTTTGATAAAATTAGCTTCAAACAGGATTCTTATATAAACCTGCTTCAGCTTGTAATAGGTATAATCAACCCATTTAGCGACTCTTTCACTCTGTTCAGCCTTGTGCTGAAAGAATATATTAAAGTCTTTATCTCTTAAATATGGGTCTCTGACTTGGTATTTATCTTTATAAACTTCATTCATAAATTCAAAAAAGAGTCGGTCGGTTTTTAAGATAGAATAAACTGTTATTTGCTTACCACTATCAATAGTACCATTTAATAATTTGTCTATTAAAAAATCATCTAAAACTTCTAATCGCTTAAAAACTGCAGAAGCTACTTCTTTTTTGCGGTTAGTTGAATCAAATTGAAATATATTTTCTTCTACAGTTTTCTTTTTTAAATCTCTGATAGACTGGTCGGGCTGCTCTAACATAAGCTCGGCAGCCTTTTTAAACTCTACATACAGGAAGGGTTTAGACTTAATCCCTGAACTATATTTTAATTTTTCTTTCATCAAATATCACTTCTCCTTGTAAATCGGGCCAATTAAACTCCTACTTGTTATATTATACATAAGTTAATTAATCCCTGCAAT
>QBLP01000271.1 GCA_003070825.1 Halanaerobium sp.
TTTTAAACAACTAGAATTAATTTACATTATGTCTTTGATCTTATCTTTTAAAGCGTCAGACTCAGGTCCAAAAACAACCTGGACACTGCTGCCCGATTTCATAACTCCTGAAGCACCTAAATTTTTCAGCTCTTTTTCGTCAATCTTTGAATTATCAACAACTTCCAGCCTTAATCTGGTAATACAGGCATCTACACTTTCTAAGTTTTCACTTCCCCCTAAAGCAACCAGTACATTTGCGGCTCTCTGATCTTTATCAGCAGTAGCCTCATTTTCTGATTCAACTGCATCACTGCCGCGCCCTGGTGTTTCAAAATCAAAAAGCGGAATCGTAACATAGAAAACTGTAAAATAAAGAACTGCCATTATTGGACCCACCACTAGCCAGAACATCATTGGATTACCAAGATTAGAAAGACTTAAGATATAATCAATTGCACTGGCAGAAAAAGTATAGCCAATTCTAATATTAAAGTAGTTAGTTAAAAGACCGGATATAAAAGCACCAACAACATGAAATAAATAAAGTGGTGGAGCTACAAAAATAAATAAAAATTCAATTGGCTCTGTTATACCAGTTAAAAAAGAAGTTATAGCAGCAGTTGTTAACATACCTGCAACTTTAACCTTATTTTTAGCTCTTAAATACATAGCCAGACAGGCAGATGGAAGAGCAAATAACATCAGTGGAAACTCAGCAGCCATAAAACGACCTGCTGTAGGATCCCCGGCAAAAAATCTGGCTGTTTCTCCTCTTAAAACCTGGCCAGCTTCGGTTGTAAAACGTCCAAATTCATAGAGAAAAGGTGGATAATAAACATGATGTAGACCAACAGGAATTAGCGCCCTCTTTCCCGCTGCATATAAAGCTGGGCCTATAGGTGAATTCATTGCAAAACGGGCAAATTGATTTATTTGAATCTGAATCGGAGGCCAGATAAACGATAAAGCAACTCCTGCTAGAACAGATCCTGCGGCGGTAACAATTGGAACCAGTCTTTTCCCGGCAAAAAAGCCTAAATATGGGGGTAGTTCAGTGCTGTGAAACTTTTTGTACATTTGAGCAGCTATTATACCCACAACTATACCGCCAAAAACTCCGGTATTGATTGATTCAATACTTCCTCCTGTTCTTTCTGAAATATCAATTATTCCAGCCATTACATCAAGCACTTTTGCGTAGACTGTAAATCCTACACCGGCAGCCAGTGCTGCAACAGCATCACCAGCAAAACCAATAGCCACACCTAAAGCAAAAATTAGGGGCAGCTGCTCAAAAATCGCAATTCCACTGTTAAACATTACCTCACCAACATCAAAAACAAGACCACTCTGTTCCTGAAGCATTCTACCCAGAGCAACTAAAATACCTGCTGCTGGCAGAACTGAAACAGGTGTCATTAATGCTTTACCAATTTTTTGTAACTTCTTAAAACCTTTCATTAAAAAATTTCCTCCCTTTTAAAATTATAATTATTATAGATAAAAAATATATATAAAAGCAAAAAAGCCGACTAGATAGACTGAGACTAATAACTTTAGTCCGCTATCTAATCGGCTTTTGCCTGATTGAACAGTAACACGCCAGTTAAATACATTTATATTTTATTTTAATGAGCCAAAACAGCTCATATTATGCAAAAGTAAATTTTTAGTTAAATATCTAAATCTCTTTTTAATCTGTGCAAATGCAGTGCTAAATAACCCTTTTCGCTGTCCGGCACCTGACAGTTAACTTTATCTTCTATTATTTTAGCAAGTTTTTCTGCTACTTTAAAAGAAAATTTAAAATTCTCTTTAATATCTTCTAAAAGTGGATTGGGATTTGAAGCCTCAGTTTCTATTCTCTCGAGGGCAAAGCGCAGATGATTGACTAATCTTGCATAATTAAGACTATCATAACTTAACTTCTGCCCAAGTTCGCTCTCCACCTCTGTTACCAGCTCTTTAATCAGAGAAGTATTTTTTAAAGTTTTAGAAATTCCTCTTTCATTCCTGGCACCGTGAATATGAAGGGTTATAAATCCTACTTCACTTTCGGGTACAGCTAAATTAAATCTATCAGAAATCATATCTACAGCTTTTTCTGCCAGACTGTATTCTTTGTTATAAAGGGTTTTTGTTTCCGCTAAAAAAGGATTAGCCACCTCTATTCCATCTTTAATTCTTTTTAAAGAAAAAGCTATATGATCGGCAAGCCCAATCCTGATATGCTGATCCAGCTCTTCATTTAACTCAGAACTGGCCATTGCAATTATTTCTTCGGTTATTCCGATTACCTTACTGTCTACTTCCTCTAATAACTGAATATAGTTTTCTCTTTTTTCACCTTTAATCGGTGCAAATTCTTTATCAATTTTAAGTTCTGATTTCAAAAACTGATCACCAGTTTTTCTAGAGAAGCCAATTCCTCTGCCAATTAAAATCATTTCTCTTTTAGAAGAAATTTCTTCGGCCAGAATAACATTATTATTAAAGATCTTTTTTATTTTAAATTTCTCAGCTGCAGCCATAAATGCCCCCTCAAAAAATTGCAGATCACTGGCAAAAATCAGAATTAATATCTAATAGATTAAAAAAATCCAGAAAAAGATAAATTTTTCTCAACAAATTAAAAATATCCCTTCCTAGATTATGCCTGATTTAACAGTTACACTCTATAAATTATTCATTTCTTTAATAATAACAGTATTTGTGAACTTTTTCAAGTCTTTTTAAAAATAATAATAAATCGATTTAGTAAATCGGTTAAAGC
>QBLP01000272.1 GCA_003070825.1 Halanaerobium sp.
GTAATCTTTGTTGCTCTGGCAGTACTTTACAGTTTATTTAAAAATAATTATAAGCCGCTGGTCTGGGGAATTGGAGCCTGGGTTCTTCTTTCAATTATTTTTACAGGTGTTTACCCAGCTTTTGTTCAGCAGTACAGTGTTGAGCCAAATGAAATTAGTAGAGAAGAAGAATTTATAGAAAATAATATCCAGATGACTTTAAAGGCTTATGGACTCGATGATGTTGAAACAGATGATTTTGAGCTGTCAGATGATGATTTAAGTTATGATGAGCTGATGGAGTATGAGACTGTAGTAGATAATATCAGACTCTGGGATTACAGGCCCTTACAGGATACTTATAACCAGCTGCAGGCTTTAAGACAGTATTATACCTTTCAAGATATTGATATTGACCGCTATCAGCTGGGAGATGATTATACTCAGGTGATGCTGGGTGCTAGAGAGCTGGATCAAAATGCACTGGCAACACAGGCACAAACCTGGGTTAATAAGACACTAAAGTATACTCACGGTCTTGGAGTTACAATGAGTCCGGGTGGTCAGGTAAGAGCTAATGGACAGCCTGAATTTTTGATTCAGGATATTCCACCTAAAGTAAATAACGAAAATATTAATTTAGATAACCCTTCAATTTATTACGGAGAAAAAACAGATAACTATGTAATTGTAAATACAGATGAAACAGAGTTTCACTACCCAATGGGCTCAGAAAATGTTTTTACTGAGTATGAAGGTACCGGTGGTGTAGAAATCTCTAATATTCTTAGAAAATCTATTTTTGCTCTGCGTTTTAATACAATGAAAATCTTATTATCAGATGATATTAATGACCAGAGTCAGATAATGTATGAGCGCAATATCCACCAGCGAGTTCGGAAAGCAGCACCATTTTTGCAGTATGATAGTGATCCCTATATTGTAAATGCAGATGGCAGACTTTTCTGGATCTATGATGCCTATACAACTACCGGGCTTTATCCTTATTCTCAACCTTATAACAGCAGAGAAAATTATGTCCGCAATTCGATCAAAGTAGTTGTAGATGCCTACAATGGTACTTTAGATTATTATATAGTTGATCAAGAAGACCCAATTGCCCAAACCTACGCGAAGATTTTTGATGATTTATTTAAGTCAGGAGATGAAATGCCCGAGTCTATTAGGAAACATCTCCGTTATCCACAGGATTTATTTAAGATTCAGACCCAGATTTATAAAACTTATCATATGCAGGATCCGGTAGTTTATTATAACAGGGAGGATGTCTGGGAGATTCCACAGGAAAATTACCAGGGATCAACAGTTCCAGTTGAGCCGTATTATATAATGAATCAGCTTCCTGGTGAAGATAAGGCAGAGTTTATTTTAATGTCTCCCTTTACCCCATCAAATAGAGATAATATGGTGGCCTGGATGGCAGCGCGAAATGATGGAGAACATTACGGTGAATTATTCACCTACAGATTCCCTAAAGATCAGCTTGTTTACGGCCCAAGCCAGATTGAATCCAGAATTGATCAGGAATCTGAGATTTCACAGCTCTTAACTCTCTGGAGCCAGCGTGGTTCTAATGTAATCAGAGGAAATCTGCTTGTGATTCCAATTAATAACAGTGTCTTATATGTAGAGCCAATATTCCTGCAGGCTGAAGGCGGCGGTATTCCCGAATTAAGAAGAGTAATTGTTTCTTATAAAAACCAGATAATAATGCGCGAAAACTTAGAAGATGCTCTGAGGGCAATGCTTGAAGAAGGAGAAGGTCTCGCTGTACCGGAAGAAGATGTAGAAGAACTGCAGGAAGAAACAGGTTTAGATGTAGAAGAAACAGCTGGAGTCGAAGATGAGGGTTCAGATGCACGGCCTGATCAGAGTCAGCAGGATACAGATGAAACTGACTTAATGCCGACCAGCAGTGCAGAATTAATCACTGAAGCCAATGATTTATATCAGCAGGCACAGCAGGCTTTACAGGATGGTAATTTTGCAGAATACGGAGAACTAATAGAAGAATTAGGAGAAATTTTAAACCAATTATCCAGAACAGGAGAGTAATTATTTATGAATGACTTAGAATTTAAAAGCTATCAGAATAGATTTAATTTACACCATCTGGCAACAGATAAATTCAAAACAAACCTGATCCAGATATATTTCATGCTGCCTCTTAAGAACGAAAAAGAGGCAGCTATGAATGCCCTGATCCCTTCAGTACTGGAAAGGGGATCAAAAAATTATAAGGACAATCAACTAATTAAGACCCAGTTAGAAAATTTATATGGCTCAAATATGAGTTTTAACATCCTTAAAAGAGGGGAAAATCAAATTTTAAGATTTTCGCTGGAGATGGTCAACGAAAAGTTTTTAACTCATAAAAGCAATTTAACTGTAGATGCCTTTAACTTATTAAATGATATAATCTTTAATCCGTTAACTGAAGCAGGTAAATTTAATGAAAAATATTTTAAGCAGGAAAAAGAGATTCTAAAACAGGATATTTTATCCTTAATTAATGATAAATACAGTTTTACGGTCGAAAATTGCCTTTCCCGAATGTGTAAAAATGAAAAATATGGTATCTATAAAATGGGATCAGTTTCAGTACTTGATCAAATTAGCAACCAGGAGCTTTTCGATCATTACCAGAAAATACTCAGCCAGGCTAAAAGGTCACTCTTTTTAGTAGGTAATTTTAAGAGCAGCTTTGTCAATGATCTTTTTGAGAATACTGAGCTGCAGGCGGGAGA
>QBLP01000273.1 GCA_003070825.1 Halanaerobium sp.
AAAAATATAATTAAGGCTCAAAATATTATCTTAGAGCTGCAGAGCACTTTAAATAAGGAACAGGGTGGGCAAATTGCAGTTCAATTAGAAAGTCTCTATGATTATATTTACAGAGAGTTAATCCAGGCCAACCTTAACAAAAACACAAAACATCTTGATAATGTAATTCCTCTGGTAGAAGAATTATTTGTAACCTATAAAGAAATAATAATCAATCAAAATTCTGGAGAAGAAAAAAGAGTAAATGTTGGAGTTTAGGCTGGAGGTTGATAATGAAAGATCTTTTTATATTATACCAAAAATTAAAATCACTGACTGAAGCAGAAAGCAATCTGATTGAAGCTGGTGATTTTGACATTTTAAAAGAAAAATTGGTTCAGAAAAATGAGATAATTGCAGAGATCGATAAGGTTGAGCAGCCGAATTATTTTGCTCAGCTTGCTTTTTCTTTAACTAAAGATGAGCTGCAGGAAAAAAAAGATGAGCTATATAAACTGATGCAGGAGATAAGCAAACTGCAGGCTAAAAATATGCAGGCTCTGGAAGATAAAAAGAAGGAAAACAAAGAAAAAATGATTTCTCTTTACAGCCGTGAAAAAAGCATTAAAGGCTATCTCAATTCTGATAAATATGAGGCCAAATTTTTTGATGAAAAAAGCTAATAATTAAACTCAGGGGGGAAGTTAATGCAGGATAATGGTTATTTAGATATGTTTTTTGATGAGGCAAAAGAATATGTTGAAACTCTGAACAACGGTATCTTAACCCTCGAAAATAATCCAGGGGATAAAGAAACCATAGATGCAGTATTTAGAGCAGCTCATTCGCTTAAAGGAATGGCTGCAACAATGGGCTTTGAAAACTTAACTGAACTAACTCATAAGATGGAAAACATGCTTGATAGAGTTAGAGAAGGTAAACTTGAAGTTAGAACAGATTTTATTGATCTGCTGCTGCAGGGACTGGATAATATTCAGTTTTTGGTAGAGAAAATTAGAGAAAATGAAGGAGAAGAACCTGCCGATGTAAATTTAGCAGGTTTTATTAAAGAGCTGGCTAATTATGGTCAGCAGGCTGCTTCTAAAACAGATAATAATCAGGATAATTCAGAAGCTAAAGAAGCTGGCTTCAGCCTTCAGCTTAGTCAGGCTGAAAAAGAAGAGCTGGAAAAAAGAAAGAAAGATAAGGAAAGAATTTATCATTTAAAAGTTGTTTTAGATGAGCAGGATTTTCAGAGTGTAAGGGCCTTTATGGTTCTTAAGAAGATAGAGGAGATTGGAACTCTGTTTAAGTCTGTGCCGGCAAAAGAAGAAATCGAAAATTCGGAGGAACCGATTTCCGAACTTGATATTTATGCTCTAAGCTGGCTGCCTGCTGAAGAGTTTAAAGAGGAAGTAGCAGAGGTATCAGGAGCAGATGTTCTTAATTTTAATGAAATAGAAAACCTGGAACTGAAAGAAGAAAGCTCCGAAAGTGATGAGGGAAGTCTGCACGCAGAACACAAAGTGAATTCTTTTCAGAGTAGTTCCACTGTTCGGGTTGATATTTCAAAACTTGATACTTTAATGAATATGGTAGGAGAATTATTAATCAATAAAACCCGACTCCAGTCATTAGATATTCAAAAATCAAAATTTAATGAGATAATTCCCCAGTTAGACCGGGTGACAATGGAATTACATCATATTGTAATGCAGATTAGAATGGTACCGGTGGGAGTAATGTTTAGCAGATTCCCCAGGATGATCAGAGATCTTTCTAATAAAATGGATAAAGAGATTGATTTTATTATGGAGGGCCAGGAAACTGAGCTTGACCGCTCAATTATTGATGAATTATCTGATCCGCTTACTCATCTGCTCAGAAATGCCATTGATCATGGAATAGAGAGTCCGGAAGCCAGAAAGGCTAAGGGTAAGGATGAGGAAGGCAGAATAGAGCTTAGAGCCTATCAGAAGGGTAGTGAAATCATCATAGAGGTTAAGGATGATGGTGCCGGTATTGATGCCGATAAAATCGGTCGTAAAGCAGTAGAAAAGGGTATTGTCGGAGAAGAAGAACTTGAACAGCTGGAGAGAAGGGACATTCTTGATTTTGTTTTCCATCCCGGTTTTAGTACTGCCTCCGAAGTTACCGATGTATCGGGCCGGGGAGTCGGAATGGATATAGTTCGGAATGTGGTTAAAAAACTTGATGGTCAAATTGGCATTGAATCTGAGCTGGGCAGGGGCAGCACTTTTACTATTTCACTGCCGCTAACTCTGGCGATAACTCAAGCGCTGATGATTACAGTCGATGGAGATACTTTTGCAATTCCTCTTAATGCTGTAAGTGAAACCCTTACTATCAGTCCGGAAAATATTAAAAAGGTAAGGGGAAAAGATGTAATTGTTTTAAGGGAAAATACAATTCCACTTGTTTCTGCTTCCGAAATTTTTGGCAGTAAAAACATTGATTCATTTAAAAAGTCAGAAGAAGATCTCTCAGTTGTTATTTTAAAGAGTGGAGATCGTTTTATTGGCTTGATAGTAGAGGAACTTCTAAATCAACAGGAGATTGTAATCAAATCTCTCGGTAATTATCTGCAGGACACTGAATATATCAGTGGTGCAACAATTATTGGTGATGGTGATGTTGCTCTGATTATTGATGTAAGGGATATTGTAGCTTAAATAAAAAAATATATAATAGGGGAGATAAAAAGATGGACCTTAGCATCGACAAAATAAACTGGCAGAGTATTAGAA
>QBLP01000033.1 GCA_003070825.1 Halanaerobium sp.
AGATGTGTATAAGAGACAGATAATTTTCTGCAGGATCAACTTTCTTGTACTCACCGGAAGGATAAATAATCCCACTGTGAGCCTGATTTCCTGTTTTAATAACCGGCATTCTGTTTTCGACTGCTCTCAATACTGCAGCCTGCCACATTATATTTTTTAAAAGCCTGCTTTCATTAAACCAGGCTTCATTTGTCTGATTGACTATAAAATCAACTTCCTTTTCTGTTTTAACATAAGCCGGATATAATATTTCTGAACAAATTACGGTTTTCCACTTTAAGTTTCCACTTTTAAAGATAACTCTTTCGTCTCCCGCTTCTAAGGATGAGAAATAATAAGGTGTATACTTGTTTAAAAGCTCCAAAAAGGGATAGGTCTCACCAAAATAAAGCAGCAGATTTTTATCGTAACGAGCAAGTACTTCTCCCTCCTCTGAAAGCAAATAGGAACTATTGTAGCGGCTGCTGCCTGAATCTTTAGAGGCTAGAGAACCAATCTGAACTGGAGTTTCAAATTCTGCTGCCAGTCTTTCTAAAAAAAGCTGCCGGTAATGCTGATTTCGATGAAAATCAAAGGTAAGATTTGTTTCCGGAGCAATAACCAGGCTCGTCTGATTTAATTTATCAGCCGCATTTAAAGTCAGCTCAATATTCTGCTCCAGCTGCCTGGAACTCCATTTTTCCTGCTGCTTAATTTCGCTGGTGATAATCCCGATCTCTATCTTTTCTGAAATGTTGCTGCTTTCAGCCAGCTGCTTCTGCTGACTGTAATGAGAAAAACTAAAAATAAGCACTATCAAAAGTCCGAGCACCAGTATTTTTTTGAAATTTTTCTTTAAAATAATCTGAAAGAGCAGCCCATTAACCAGAATCAGGATAAAAGTTAAAAGCCAGATTCCTCCCGGATCAGCCAGCTGAATAAACGCCAAAAATTCAGCCTGAGTGTAGGCAGGGTTGGCAATTGGGAAAAAGAAGAGCAGATAATGGCGGGCCAGCTCAAAGAGAGTCCAGGAGCCGGCAAAGAAAAAAGGATTAAAACCTTCAGCTGCCAAAAGGCGCTGCTCCAGGTAAAAATAAATGAGAAAAAAGATGCCGTAGCTTAAAGCAAGCAGCAAAAAAAGCAGCACTAAAAGTAAAATAATAATTGGCAGTGGCGCCCCGGTATATAATTTAATTGAATGATACATAAAATTGCCTGAGAAAAGTAGAATCCAGAATCCGAGATTCCAGCCGCTCAAAAAAATCTTTTTATATCTCATTCCCGGCCTGTAGTGATAAAGATAATAGAGAAAGGGCAAAAAAGCAATCCAGGTCAAAAAATAGAGGTGCATATAGTAATTGGCCGCGGTCAATAATACTGCTGTTAAAATTGTTAATATCAGGCCCATCGCTTTACCTCTCTCCCTTGAAATTTTAAGTCAGTCTTTTTCTGCAAACCAAATATTAGATTAATCCAGCATCATCTTAATTTCGACATTACCCTCTGCAGTATAGCCTTCTCCCCCTTCTTTTAGGTTGAAGGTTGCTCGATCACTGCGCACCCAGTCGCGGTCTTCCTCGATCTCCACATTACCTGTCAGCTCCATCATTTCAGTTTCGCCATTATAGTTGGCTTTGTCGCCTCTAAATTTCTGGCCGTCATAATCAATCTCCACATTTTCTTCAGCAGTAAATGAATTATTGTCCCCGGTTATTTTTAGATAATCACTGTGCAGAACCATTTCATCTCCGTCAGATAAAATGTAATTAAGTACTGCTTCATTTTCAAAAATATATTCTTCAGTTTCTAAAAAAGCAGTCAGCAGTTTTGATTTAACTCTGCCGTCAGGATATTCGACTGCAATTTCTTCTTTTAAGATCATCTTCTGCTCATCTCTAAACAGCTCACCCTGGAGGGCATTAATTATGGTCTCATCTTTTCTGATTCGAACTCCACCACTCAAAAGTGTTTTTTCCTCCTGATATTCCAGGCGGGAGGCGTTGATATAGACTGCATCTTCATTTTCTGTTGACTCTTCGACTTCTGCTGACTGCTCAGTATTTTGCTCAGACTGGGCCAGCCCGGAAGCTGAGAAGCTGAAAACTAAAATTAAAATTATTATAACTGATAAGATTACTCTTTTAGCCTGCATCGAATTTCTCCTTTCTACAAATCACCGCTTTTAAGGCGGTCTTCTATCCGTGATTCAAAAATCAGATCGTCTTCTGTTTTAGTAAAGCCAACTGGATCGGCGGGGAAAAGATCGATTGAATACTGAACAGTAAATTCCTCCCGCAGATAATCATAGCTAAACTTAAGCTCCCGGCAGTGGAATCTCTTATTGAGCTGAATATTGGCCTCCCTGATCTGCTGATCATAGTCATAATCGATACTCAAATTACTCTCCAGATACCAGCCCCAGTCTCCTTCCAGCTCATAAATCAGCTGATTGTCAATTTCTTCAAGCCGGGAGGAATTGAGGTCATATTCAAGCCCCAGCCGGTGCTCCCAGCGCTCGCTCTCATAAGTACTGCTGAAAATTAGTTGATCATCAAAAAGCATATTATTCAAGTCATAACGAGTTCCAAGCTTAAGCTCCCAATTTTCGGTCGGGTTTAAGTCCAGATATGCTTCCAGCGGCAGATACTGATAATCAAGAAAGTCATAACCGCCTTCCAGGTCAAAATCTAGATAGGGAGAAATTTGATAATTAAGCTCATTTTCAAGCTCATTTTTTCTTTCCACCTCATCAAATTCAAAGGGGGTATAGCCCCACTGCTCTCGATATGTATAGTTATTGCGCAGAGTTAAGCTGCGGCCTAAATTTGTCCTCAGCCGCAGGCCGGTTTCAGAATGCTGCTGGTTGGGAATTCGGTCATATTCTCTGCCTTCAATCTGATAGGCACTGCTGCTGAATTCCTGGCTGACTCTCAGATAACTATTTAAAGGCAGGGAAAAAGAGTCACTGTATTCTGCTTCCCCGCGAATCCGGTAACCTTCTACTCCACTGGCATCTTCGTAATAACGCCCCAGCTGACCGAGGTAGGAAAAAGCCCCCGGTGGATTATAGTCGAGAGAAAGCTCCGGCAGTCGGGAAAAGTTAACCTGGTCATCTTCTGTCAGGCGGGGAGAATACTGCTCCAGTAAAAAAGTGAAATCATAATAACCGCTTCTTTTGGAGATTGAAAATTCCCCTCCCTGTCTGCTTTTTAAAGGGTCTGTAGGACTTTCCCTCTCACCATCATAATAGTTAAGCCGACTGCGCCAGCCTCCGCCTGGATTATAGCGCAGGTCAAGGTCTCTATTGATTTCCCGCTCCAGACCATCATCAGGATCCCTGATATAATCGCGGTCATAATTAACTCTGGCTGTCAGACTGTCGAAAAAGCGGTCATAAAAATAGAAATCAAGCCCGTAATCTTTTTGATCCCGGCTGTTCTGCTCAAAATAATCCTCTTCTTCATAATCAAAATTTATTCTGCTGCGCCGACTCTGTTTGTTGTAGTAAAAATCAAGTCCAGTCTCGATTTCAATTCTGTCATCATAATCCTGATAAAAATAGGACAATTCTTCCTCCCAGCTGCCGAGATCGGCCTCATGATATAATTCTGCTTCCCAGTTGAAAAGGCCGGGAAGATCAGTTTTATTCTGCTGAGTATAGTAATAAAGATAGGCTTCCTGCCGGCTGCTGTTGAGAAAGTACTGTTTAATTCCCCCTGCTGAACCTGAAATAGTGTAGTGGTCCAGATAAAAGTTACCGGGGAGGTCAAAGCGGTTGTTGTAAAAGTATTTGGTCTTGATAAACCAGCCCCGCTGCTGATGGTAGCCAAAGGGAGGGACAAAATTGCTGTTTTCTTCTTTCAATGAGATGTAAAGATAGGGCCAGTATAAAAGCGGCAGCCTGCCGTTTAGTTCTTTAAAAACTATATTATACATCTTAATATATTCTTCCGGTTTAATGACAACTCTTTCTGCATCAAAATAATAGTGGGGACTGTCAAAATCACAGCCCGAAATTGCTCCGGGTAAAAGCTCAATATTTTCGGCACTCTCCAGACTGCGCTGGCTGCCGTCGGCAAGCTCAATCTTTATATCTTCTGATTTTAAATAATACTGACCATAATTACCATCGATATTACCTCTAATTTTAATAAAGCCACTGCTCTGATCATAGTCTAAATAATCTGCATTGACTCTAAATTCTTCCGCACTTCCGGCTGTGTTCAGACTTAAAACCAGCAGGAAAACCGCCGTAGAAATCCCCAGGATTTTAAAGATCTTATTGATTATTTTTTGCCAGGAATCACGCCAGAAAAGCAGTGCAACTCCCAGAAGCAGAAATATCAGATTGGGCAGCCAGGCAGCAACCAGTGGTGGCAGAATATAATTTTTGCCAAAAGAGCGGCTGAAGGATAAAATTACATAGTATAAAAAGACAATGACGATTGTAAAAATCAAATTTAAAGTTCTGCTTTCCTTACCACTCAAGCTTAAGGGAACACTAATCAGCACAAAAAGGAGAGCTGTCAGCGGCTCGGCGAGTTTCAAATGATAGTCAACCATCAAGGAATCCACATTAATCCCGCTTTTTTTGAATAGAGCAATTCTTTTGCCGAGTTCTTCTCTGCTCATTTCTGATGAAGACTTCTGGCTGCCGTAAAGTTCTTTCATTTCATCAGTCAGCTGAATCTCCATCTCCTGAAATTTACTTTCAAAAATAACTCGTCCCTGTTCATCATACTGGTGAATAATTCCTGAATTTAAAAGCCAGCGGTTTTCTTCAATTATTCCCCGCTCAGCTGTAATTACCTCCGGGAACTGGTCCTGACCCAGCTCATAAATAACAACCCGGCGCAGCTCCCCAGCCTTTTCGTCATATTCTTCAACATAAAAAAGACGCCCCTGAGGACCTTTAAAAAAGACTTCTTCTTCCGGATCGGGCATTGCATCTTTTAAAATTGTTTCGCGAATAATATTATTTGCCTGGTGATTTGCCCAGGGCACAATCTTCTCATTTAAAATCAGGGTCAGCCCACTCACAGTTATTCCGACAACCAGCAGTGGAATTATCAGCCGAAAAATGCTGACTCCTCCCATTCTAATTGCTGTAATCTCATTTTCTCTATTCAGCCGCCCAATCCCGGTCATCGTTGCAAATAATACTGCAATCGGAAAGGTTTCGACCATTACGGAAGGGATTTTATAGGCTAAAAGCTGCAGCACAAGCGGTACCGGAACTTTTTTTACTATTATTAAATCTGTCAGTTGAAAAAAGTAATTACCAATCAGGATCACAGTAACTATAAAAACCCCCAGAATAAAGGGATAGCTGACCTCCTTGATAATATATTTATCCATTAATTTGATTTTATTTTTTAACATAAATTATTACCCCATCAAAATTAAACTTTTTAGCTATTAGTAATTGTTTTCTATAAATTTTAGCTACTTCCTGCTTTTTGGGGTATAAAAAAAGAGAATTCAGCCAGATTGTGACTAAATCCTCCTTTCGAAAGCGATTTTAGAGTTCAATGACTTTTAATTTTTAATTTTAATACTGACTACCCCAGACAGTTACACCTTTATCAGAAAGGGCGCTGAAGGTCATTACTTCTTTAGCTAAGCCCCTATCAAACTGGCTGATAAATGCTCCATAATATGTTTCTCCCTCAATAGTAATCTCGGCAAAATAATCATCGATCAGCTTCCAGCTGCCTCTTACTTCTCCACTGATGCTGCCGTCAGCATTTAGTTTTATTTCTTCTGAATAATTGATCTCCTTATAGCCGTTTTGAATATTACGGCCGTGATTTACAAATTGATAGCTGCCGCTTATTTTCTCCCCACTGACTGCCGTCTCCCCACTGACTGCCGAAAGACTCTCACCATTATAAGCATGAGGGGTAATTACCGGCCAGCCTTTTTGATTAAATAAAGTTTGATGAACTCTGACCTGATGATATTCTCCCTGACCGGGATAGCGGCTGTGGAAGATGACAAAACTTTTGCCGCTGCTCTGGTCATAATAAGCTGAATTATGGCCCGGTGATAAATATCCCAGTTCAGATTTTTCAAAAACAAAATTACCGATTAATTTAGCACCATAGTTAACCGCATCAGCCCAGCTGCCGCTGTCATATTCTCTTAGATCTGTCCCCTGAGGATCTAAATAAGGACCATCAACATTTTTAGAGCGAGCGACTCGGATATTATAGCCGCCATCTGCTGCCAGGGTGCCAAATGACATATAGAGATAATAATAATCAGTCTCCGGATTATATAAAATATAGCCACCTTCGATTGGAGAATGGCCTCCACCTGCTAGCTTTTTGCCATAACCTGAGCCTTCTTCTAAATAGCCTGTCTCGGGATTGTAATTTTCTGGATAGCCTGTTTCTTCATCCATCTCAAGCAGGTGAAGTCCGCCAGCATAAGAACCATATAACATCCAGAGCCTGCCATTTTTGTCATAAAAAACATGAGGGTCAATTACTCCGGGATGTTTTTGATGCCTGAAGTTTTCACCGGCCTCACGGCTGTACTGACCTTCCTCATATTTTCTGATTAAAATCCTGTCAAACTCATATGGACCTTCTATATTATCAGAAACCGCGAGAGAAATATTGGACCGCTCTGACTCCCAGTGGGCTGAACTGAAATATAAATGATATTTATTCGTATCTTTTGCTCTAATTTTGATGGGACTTTTGGCCCAGGTGCTTTCTGCATCAGGCTCAGGCCAGGCAAGCGTTTCCTGCAGTTCCTCTTCCGGGTTAGGAATAATTGGATTGGAAGCATCCCAATCACCAGAAACCTGCTTCCACTCTATTAAGTCCTCTGATTTCGCTGCTGCCAGGTGAGAACCAAAGACATAAAAACTTCCATTTTCTTTAATAATCATTGGGTCATGAACTGAAACACTCTGAGGATCAAGCTCTACTTTTGTCTCAGCTTTAACTTCAATTTTTTCTGCCCCTGCAGCAAGTTCCGCTACTTCTTCTGCAGTTAAAGGTTGATCATAAATTCTCAGATCGTCAATTTTACCTTCAAAGGGATTGTCCCAGTAGTTTACACCCAGAGCAAATTTGGCCTCTATCTCACTAAAAACATCAGGAAAATCAGACCCTCTAAAATGTTCTGTACCGTTGATGTAAAAGTGGACCTCACCCTGATCAACTGCGGCCGCCAGGTGAACCCACTGATCTTCCGGTATCTTAAAATTACCATCAGCATCATACCAGTTATTACCTGACCAGAGCATTGTTCTCCCGCTGGGACCCTGGGGCACAAAACTAATCCAGGATTCAATACCTGATTCTTGATCAGACAGCCCAGCAAAAAATGTTGTTGTAAACTGATTTATAGTATCTGCCCGCAGCCAGAAGGCAATGCTGTAGGAATAATCGTCAATTAGATTTTCTGCTAAGAACAATCCTGAACTGCCATCAAAAACTGCTGCCTGACCATTTTTCCCCTGACCAAAATTAATCTTCCCACCACTATTAAAAATTCTGTCACCAGTTACCTTAAAATCAGAAAAATTACTCTCTGCATCAGTTAAGTCTCCCTCAAACTGATAATGCGCTATTAAATCAGCATCAGCTGCCTGAACAGCAAGACTAAAAACTAAGAAAATAGTAAATAAAAAAATGACCAGTGAAAGCTTCTTTACTCTCATCAATTTAACCCTCCAGCTTATCTTTTAGTTTTTTGTTTAATTAAATCTATATGATTTTAGTATATACTAAAATCATATCAGGTTGATTTATCCATTGTCAAACTATTTTAACTAATTTTAGGCAAAAAAATAGGCCCAATCAGATGATCAGGCCCTTTTTAATAAATTCAGCTCTTTAATTATATTTATTTATTTTAGTTTTGACTAAAACATAGATTTAATCATCAATTTCAAATTCTTTTTCTATAGGATCAAATTGATAATTATCTGCTGTTATTTCTACCTCGACATAATATCTGCCTTCTCTAAACTGATCCAGGTCAATTTCTTCTTCAAATCTTAGAGAATCCCGGCCTTCAATTTCAATATTCTGTACTGCCTGAGAGAATATCTTGCTGTCAGCCCAGGAGTAAAGAACTCGCCCAAATCTGTTTTTTACATAAATATTATATTTTTGAGCCGAATTGAAGCGCAGATTAACATCATTTCTTCCAGTATTCATAATTTCAAATCTAAGTCTTAGCCGCTCATTACGATCAAACTCATCATCATTGAGGTAAACTCTAAAGCGAAGCTCATTTTCACTTTGATCATTTCTATCAATTCTATCCGGCATGGTTAAACCTTTCTCGACTCGAACATTGAAATTCAAAAACTCTTCCAGAAATTCTACCGGAACCAGAAAATGCTGATTAATAACTACTGGAGCATATTCAAGACTCCTATTTCTTAAATTAGTTCTGACCAATTTTTCATTGTTTTCTAGAATATAATAGTTATTGTTTTTTAGCACAATATACCGGTTGCTGCTGACTCGGTCGATATCAAATAAGTCTGCATCAACTAGCTTTTCGATAGGTATATAAGTGTCGGCAGTTATTTGATCTGGTATAAGGTCAAAATCTATATTTCTATTTTCTACCTGAATCTGAGCCGATGCTGAAATCGAAAATAAGGCAGCAATAGCTATTACCAGAAATAAAATTTTAATATTTTTTCTCAATTTAAACTCCTCCTTTGATTAGTCTCTTAATTTTTCAATGCCTTCTACGCTTAGTGCAGCTGCGGTGGAACTTGAAGTTACATAATACATGTCTATGTCTATTGTATAATAACTTTCCATTTCAAAATAAGTTCGGGAATCTGTGATGCCAAAATAATCCCCTGCATCTATATTATTGTTATCATTTACATCTCTCCAAACAGCCATATAATAACTTCCAACGATATCATCTTTTAAAGTGTATTCTCCATTATCTTCCATTTGTGAGAAGTCACTTTCTATTCTAATTGTAGTACTATCACTTTTAGATGCTGCGAAAATATATGGGTTTTCTAATCTTTGATTAAGCAAGGCTCCATAAACATCAATCAGACCACTACCATATTCATAATCATAGCCACTTGAACCTAAGTCTACAGCTGTTGATTTTAATCGATTCTCGACATTAACTGGATTGACACCTGATTGAATAAGTAATGCTGCAGCACCACTAACATGAGCTGCTGCCATTGAAGTGCCCTCCATATAAGCATATTCATCTGTATAAACAGTTCCATCTTCATAATATCCCCAGGTGCTCAATATACCATTATCAATATTTAAATCTCCCCCTGGAGCAACTAGATCTATATCAGAACCATAATTAGAGTAATCTGTCCTTTTATTTGTCTTATCAACCGCCCCAACAGCAATAACTTCAGGATATTTAGCTGGATATAATAAAGAACTATTTCCATCATTTCCAGTGGCAGCAATTATTACCTTGTCTCTATTATGTGCAAATTCAATAGCTTCTTTAAGAGTATCACTTGCACTTGGAGTTCCTAAACTTAAATTTAATATATCTGCATTCACACCACCGATATCTTCGCTACCAGCAGCATAATAAATCCCTTCTGCTATATCATATATATTTCCTGTTTGATCTGAGTCTAAGACCCTTACAGGAATTATATTAATTCCCCAACTCATCCCAGCAACACCATTACTATTATTCGTTAATGCTCCTATAACCCCTGCAACATGTGTACCATGACTACCATTTTCTGATTTTGGTGTCTTATCTGTTGGATCGTCAGTTCCCTCAAAGTTATATGGATCTCCCTCTTCAGAACCGCCTACAAAATTAGCTCCATTGAACAAATTATTATCTAAATCATCATGATTAGGAATGACTCCTGAATCTATAACGGCTACTGACACATTAATACTATCTTCCTGCTGATCCCATGCCGCTTCCATATTAGCTGAAACTAAACCCCACTGTAAACCGTATTCTGTATCGTTTGGTTGAGCTAATGCATGAGCAATATAATTGGGTTCAGCAAATTCTACACCTGGTTGTTTTTCAAAATACTCTATTATTTCTTCTACACTCTTGTCAACCGGTGTCTTATATTTTACTAATTCGCCTCTTCCAAGATTCATCGATTTTGATACACTTAAGCCCTGAACTTGATTTGAATTACTCAATGAACTAACTTGATCAGAATCTGAGTATTTAACTATTACTTCATTTTCAATATATTCATCATCTGCTCTGTTTTTAGTAATATTTGACAAAGAAGTAAAATTACCTAATTTATTATTTAAACTTTCTCCTTCAAAGCCAGTAGAATTATAAATGCTTATTTGACCACTAACAATTGTCCTGTCATCTTCAGGGACTAAATAAACAATTACATCATCTATTTCACTAATAAGTAGAGAATCTTCATAATAATCATGGAATCCATCTTTTTTTATTCTTAAATTATAACTATTCTTATTCAAACCTGAAATATAAAATTCTCCATATTTATCTGTTTCAGCTCTTAAATCACCATCTAAATATACATCTGCACCAAATATTCTTGAATTTGAATTATTATAATAAACTGTACCTTCTAAAGAACGGTTAATATTACCCCCTCCATCACTACTACACGTTACGTCAAATCTAATAGTTTTTTTAAAAATATTAATAGTTATCATAATTGTCAGGATAGGAATTCGCATAAAATGCAGGAATCCCTCCCCCTGAGCTCGTAAATAGTAATTGAGAGATCACAACTCACTACACCCAGAAAGGAAGGGATCCTAAGTTATGATTTCTCGAAATTTACCTAATTTCCTGCTTAAACCTCTTATGAATTTTGTGCTTTTGGTATATCTCTTTTTCTCAAAACTCTTTCACGTAGACTTTGAACCCAAAGAAAAACTTGATGACAGTTATACTAAATTTAACAGTTTTGATGATCCACTACCTGATATTGAACCAAATTATCCTGATTATCAGGAGCTTCTGGCTGAAGCTAACGAAAACGGTGAACCAATTAAAGCTGTTAATCGCCGTAAACCCCTGACTATAGATGTAGATGGTTGCTCCAAATGTGGAGCTCCCAAAAAATATCTCTACAGCTATGGTCATGATCCAGATGGCTATCAGAAGTTTCAGTGCAAGGTCTGTGACCATCAGTGGGCTCCTGAAAAACCTGGGCAACCTAAAAATCACCCTACCTATCGCTGTCCCTTTTGCGGCTATGCTCTATCTAAAGAGAAAGAGCGTAAGCATTTTACCAAGTATAAATGCCGTAATGATGACTGCTCTAAATGGAAAAATGAACACAAAAGATATCGCTATAGAGCTTATGATTTTGATGTTGAAAACCTTGAGATTTCAAGACCCGATAAAGAACCTGTTAACCTTGATCATTCCCAGTATGGGCAATTCATAATCTCTAAAGCTATGGACTTTTATGTCGGTCTTGGTCTTTCTTTAAGGCAGTCTAAAAGAGCTCTTAAACTGGCCTATGATGTTTCTCCATCAGCTCAGACTATCCAAAACTGGACTGTCTCTTTAGCCCACAGACTTGGTCCTAAAATTAAGGACCTTGATCTACCTTTATCTGGTATTGTTGCTGTTGATGAAACATATATTAAAATCAAAGGCAACTGGCATTATCTCTTTACTGCCATTGATGGTAAAAACGGCTGTATCATCGCTCAGCATCTCTCAAAACATCGAGATGCCAAAGGTGCAATAACAATCCTCAAAAGAATTATTGACCAATATCAGGGTCAGGATTTTGTCCTTGTTTCTGATATGGCACCAATCTATAGAACTGCTGTCCATGCTGCAAAGGCCTTTTTGAAGACCGATGTAGATCACAGACAGGTTAAAGGACTTTTCACTGATGACGATAATTCAGATGAGGTTTACAGACCCTATAAAAATATTATTGAGCGTTTCTTTGGCACCTATAAAGCTCATTACAAGCGTCATAAAAGCTTTAGTTCCTTTGATGGTGCTCTTGCTCACATAACTTTGTATCAGCTATATTTTAACTATATAAAACCTCATAGCTCTTTTGATAACAAGGCTCCTCTTGTTGTTGAAGATTCAAGAGGCCAGCCCATTAACTCCTGG
>QBLP01000274.1 GCA_003070825.1 Halanaerobium sp.
GTAGTATATTCTCTGAGACTAAACTTGGAATAATTTAGATATAAAATTGTAGGAACAGTAACTGCATTAAAGACATTGGTCGTTCCTTTAAAAAGAATAAAAGAAATAGTAATTAATGATAAACTGATTGCTGTATGGGTAAGTTCTCTTGTTTTCAAATTTTATCCTCCCAGGAAATATATTGCTCTTATTAATTGATTATATTAATCTAAAGCTCGACTGTCAAGTTAAAGCACTAAAGAAGTATCCTTGTATACACTCAAAACTTTGACTGTTTTAATTGATTTTAAGTGAAATTTATATTAAGATTAATTTGTGATAGTTTAATGATAAAAAATTTTTGAGGAGTGAGAAGCATGAGCAATTATACTGAGCGAATTTTAGAAATGGTAAAGAACAGAAATCCAGGTGAAGTTGAATTTCATCAGGCTGTTGAAGAAGTTTTAGAATCTTTAAATCCGGTTTTTGATAAACATCCTGAATACGAAGAAAATGGAATTTTAGAAAGAATTGTTGAGCCGGAAAGACAGATCATCTTCCGTGTTCCCTGGGTCGATGATAATGGAAAAACCCATGTCAATCGCGGTTTTAGAATTGAATTCAATTCAGCCCTGGGACCTTATAAAGGTGGACTAAGATTTCATCCTTCAGTGTATACAGGTATAGTAAAGTTTTTAGGTTTTGAACAGATCTTTAAAAATGCTCTAACCGGTCGCCCTATTGGTGGCGGTAAGGGTGGAAGTGATTTTGATCCTAAGGGTAAATCTGACCAGGAAGTTATGCGCTTCTGTCAGAGTTTCATGACTGAGCTGGCCCGCCATATTGGAGATAAAACTGATGTTCCGGCTGGAGACATTGGTGTTGGCGGCCGAGAAATTGGTTATCTCTTTGGACAGTACAAAAGAATTAAAAATAGATATGAGGCAGGAGTTTTAACTGGTAAAGGTTTAGACTGGGGTGGAAGTCTGGTCAGGACTGAAGCTACAGGTTATGGTTTAGTCTACATACTGGAAGAAATGCTTAAGGAAAATAAAATTTCTTTAAATGATAAAAAAGTTGTTATTTCCGGTTCCGGTAATGTTGCTATCTATGCTAATGAAAAAATAACTCAGCTGGGAGCTACAGTTGTAGCAATGAGTGATTCCTCCGGTTATTTATATGATGAAAACGGAATCGACCTTGATCTGGTTAAAGAAATCAAGGAAGTTGACCGCGGCAGAATTAAGGAATATTTAGAAGAATATCCTGATGCCGAATACTATGATAACTGCAGTGATATCTGGTCAGTTGACTGTGACATAGCTCTTCCCTGTGCAACTCAAAATGAAATGGACGCAGAGGGAGCCCAGAAATTAATTGATAATGGAGTAATTGCAATTGGTGAGGGTGCAAATATGCCTTTAACTCCAGAAGCTATTAAGCTGGTTAAAGATAATGATCTCTTCTATATTCCCGGTAAAGCTGCCAATGCTGGTGGTGTTGCAACTTCTGCTATCGAAATGACTCAAAACGCAATGTTCGATGAGTGGACATTTGATAAGGTTGATCAGGAGCTGCAGAAAATAATGGTTGGTATTTATAAAGATGCAAGTGCAGTTGCTAAAGAATACGGTATGGAAGGTGACCTGGTTGCAGGAGCTAATATTGCCGGTTTCCTAAAAGTTGCAAATGCAATGTTAGATCAGGGTGTAGTTTAAATGAAATAATTAATTAAAATTAGAAATAAATTGAAACACTAAAATCCCGCCTGGCAAATTAATGCTGAGCGGGATTTTTTTAGCTTAAATAATTTATGATTTTAATGATTTACTTTTAAAGCTGCTTTCAACTTTATCTTCCAGCTTGATTATGAATCTCTACCAAACATTCTATCAAGCACCATTGCGATAATCACAACTCCAAGACCAGCTTCAAATCCTAATCCAATGTTAACTGTATTTAAAGATCTTAAAACAGGTTTACCAAGCCCGCCGGCTCCAATCATTGCCGCGATTACAACCATTGATAAGGAAAGCATAATACACTGATTAATCCCCATCATAATCGAAGGCATTGCTCCCGGCAGTTCAATTTTAAATAAAATCTGCCACCAGTTTGCCCCAAAAGCATGACCTGCTTCTTCTAACTCTTCATCCACCTGTTTAATTCCTAAATAAGTCAATCTGATTGGAGGTGCAATTGCAAAAACAACTGTTGCAATTACTCCCGAAACATTTCCCAGGCCGAAGAACATCAGTGCCGGAATTAAATAAACAAAAGGAGGAATTGTCTGCATGAAGTCTAAAATTGGTCTGGTTATTAAGTCAATTATTTTATTGTGAGCTTTTAAAATCCCAATCGGAATACCAATTATAAGTGCAACTAAAACTGAGGTAATAATTGAGGCCAGTGTTATAACTAAAGGTTCCCACATTCCAATATTCAATACAAGTCCCAGTCCAAGACCCACAAAAACTGCCAGTCTTTTCCCCTTAAGCTTCCAGGCAGCAGCTGCAAAAATCGCTATCAAAACTAGAGGATGTGGATAGGATAAAACTGTTTCCACTGAACCAACAATTATCTCTATAATTGAAGAAAAACTATTTAAAGGTCCGCTGAAATTATTTATTAAAAAGTTAACCAAATTTTCTATCCAATTCCCGATTGGAATTTTGGTTGTAAAAAATTCTATAATAGTGTTAATAATAATCACATCCTTATTAAATTTTAACTGGCGGTATCATTTTGATACCACCAGCATTTAT
>QBLP01000275.1 GCA_003070825.1 Halanaerobium sp.
CCTTTCTCGTGGGCTCGGAGATGTGTATAAGAGACAGCTCTAAGTATATACTTTTTTTAGGATCTTCAAAGTTTAGTTTTTCTTTATCTATACAGCATTTTTTATATTTTTCACCACTGCCACAGGGACAGGTATCATTTCTACCAAGTACAGCCATAAATATCTCTCCTAAATATCCATTTACTTTTTTCTATATTTAATATTATTTTCTTCACACCACTCAATTGCTATTTTCCTATATCTCTTATCTTTAAAATCATACCACTGATCTTCTAGATCATATTGATAAATCTTATCTTTAAACATTCTAAAAGCACCGTTTCCTCGAATAGCATAAAGGAGTTCTTCTCTCAGTTCTTCATCTTCGATTGAATAGCAAAAATCTTCCATAATGCTATAGTCATCAATTTCATAGTCATCCGGAAGTCTTATATAGTCATCAGTTGAAATAATATCTACTGCAGCTTTAATATTCTCCCGCTGCCATTCTGGAAATTTATCAAGGTCAGGATCTTCCTCTCCGGCTCTCAATTCATCATCCATCATCATGAAAACTTGACCAGTTTTTTTATAATAAAAATAATTACTTTCCCTGGTTCTAAGTTCTAATGCTTCTAAAACATCTTTTAAATCAACTTTTAGTGTCATATTTTAACACCCCTATTCTTGATAATAATAATCAAAAAGGTACATCAAAATCATTATCTTCATCATTGGAAATACTATCATCAAATTCTTCATCTTCCTTGTATTTTCTCTCATATTCCTCCCAGGTTATCCCATATGGAACACCACCTGAAGTATAGCCGGCTATAAAATAATAATCACTATCCTGCCAGGTATTGAAATGTTCAACTTCAAAATCACCTGGATCATCAAAATTAGCCTTTTTTGCATCTTCTTTCTCTATTTCAAGTTTATAAATCTGCTCTTTATATTCTGAATCTATCTCATGGCCCAGCAGTTCCAGTTCATTTATCGCACAAATTTTGTCAACGCCAAACCACTTGCTGTAACCTTTAACCAGATTTTCCCCTTCATATTTAGGAATCCATTTTTTTGCAGCAGCGAGTCTCTGTTTTTTATTATATCTTTTTCTTTTAGGTGCAGCCATTTATATTCCTCCAATTAGAAATAATCACTGTCCTTTATTTTCTCAATTAATAATTCAAGTTCCTGATAGGTTTCTGGATCAACCTCATCTTTATCAATAATACCTTTTGCAATTGCAATAGCAACATAATGATCCTTCATATCAAAGCTGTTATATTTTTTGAAGATTTCTCTAGAAGTTTTATTATGAAAATGATGTATCTCATCATCCAATTCAAAAGAATCCAGTTCTTCATTTTCCCACTGCTTAAATTTTAAATTGAGATCAGCTAAAGCTTTTTCTAGTTCTCTTTCATGAGCAAGACCTGTCAGCCTCCTAATTTCATTTTTAGTTTTTTTGCTGTAACCATTCATTTTTAGCTTCCTCCCTTTTTAAGAATGAAAGCTGATTCAATAAAATGTGTAAATCTTAATCTAGATGAAATCTAAATCAGACTGTATTTTTTTAGGATCATATTCTTTAAACCTCTGGCTTTCAGCCCATTCCTGCATAGTCTCATAATCTTCATAATCAGGATTTGAAATAATTCCCATAAATTCACTAAAACCACCAGGTCCTCCTACATCTTCCGGAGGTGCTTTTCCTTCCCCTTCCAGAAGTGTCGGTTTATTTGATTTATAATCTTTTAAAATTTCTTCAGTTTCAATATAGTGATGCCAGAAATCACCAAAGTCATAAATATATTTAATTCTTGCGGGAAGAACATCTTTAAGTTTAAGTTCATTTTCTACTGCAAGTTCAAAATCTTCAGCTTCAAAATTCAACTCATTTTTGTTGTATTCTAAATTCTCCTGATTCATTGTCAGGTTTAAGCTAGCTTTATAACCATCTTTATGGTATTCAGACTGGTTCCAGCACTTTGTATCATCTTTTTCTTCACTGTAGATAAAAAACTCATGCAGATGATAACCCTGCCAGTTATAGAGTTTCTGAAGAATTTTATGAAGCTGATGAAAATTATAATTTAACGGAACAATCACCTTTCTCCAGGCTTCATATTCTCCCAGTTCTAATTCGACTTTCAAAATCGCAGCTTCTGTCTTAATAATATCATCTTCGCCATAATATTCAGCTAATTTTTCTCTTAAACGCTCATTAGGATAAAAGTATTCATTATCTCCTTTGGTCGGTATATCGCTAATTTTTTTTGCTATTTCAGACTGATAAATTTCTTTTTGATTAAAATTAAATCTATCTGCATATCGTTCTGTCATTTTGCAGGAATAATTTAACCTACCTATGTAACTCCTATTATTTGCTTTCTGAAAAGTAAAGTCTTCAAACTCACTCAAATATTTATTTATTAAACTGTCTTTGATCCCTTCAAGTTTAAAAGCCCTTCTAATTCCTTCTTTAACCCGCTCTGAAAATTTAAGAAAATCCTCCTTTTTCATTCCATAAAGAACTACCGTATAATTAGAGGCATCATTATTTAAAATGACTGTTTTTCGCCGATTAATTCTAAGAAAATTGGCATGCCAGGAAAACAAATCCGGCCTTTCCTTTTGTTCAAGTTCTTCCAAATTTAATTCATCTCTTAATTTAGCTGTTGCCTGAATAAGCATCTTCATCAGTCCTTTCTGCCTGGGTTTTAATACATTACTTTTTATGTCGGTCTTTTATCTAAT
>QBLP01000276.1 GCA_003070825.1 Halanaerobium sp.
ATATTTATATTTTTGTCTGCAAACTCTAGTCGATGTAACTTAATAAATTACTTAGAAAAAGTTAATGATTAGCAGAGTTAAAACTGACCGAAGAACACGAGGTTCTGAGCTGACTGCGGCACAGGATGTGCCGATCAAGAAGGAAGTCAGTTTTAACTCTAATAAGAATTCTACTTTTTCTTGTAATTAAATTTGGAACGAGACTAGGGTTTGCAGACAAAATATTTAAGTCAATAACAAAAATTTGAAATTAAATTACGTTCAATCCTAACTGAAAGAGCAGATAAACTCCTGCAAAATAAACTACTGTGGCTGCAATCGCATCCCAGCCCATCCACATAAACGAGCGGCGTGAGCGATAAAACAAACCAATTAAAATTATTGTTGCCATCACAATACCTACCGTTGCAGTTAAAATATGTACTATGCGGGCATCTTCTAATAAAACTCCCTGCCGGTAAAAAACATCGGCAAAGAAAATAACTGTCATATTGAAAATATTGCTGCCGAAGACATTTCCGACTGCCATATTATAGGCACCGATCTTAATAGCGGAAATAGTTGCCACGAGTTCCGGCAGTGAAGTTGCCGCTGCCACCATTATTGAACCAATAAAACTTTGATCGATTCCGGTCAACATTGATATCTGATCAGCAGTAATAGTTAAACGATAGCCGCTAAAAACAATTACAACTGCACAGAGAGCAAAGCCCATCAGAGCCTTATTTAGAGTGTAATCCGGATTTGGATCCTCTTCCTTGACAGGATCATCTGGATCAAGAGGATTTTTCTTATCATAACGGTAAATCATCCGCACACTTACAAGATAAGTAAGCAGCAGAATGATACTATCTACTCCAACTCCAAAAATACTTAAATTAAAGTTCATAAAATGAGATAAAATTAGGCTGAAGACTACCAGGGCTGAAAGTAAAACACCTACCAGACCGGAAAGAATGTGGCTGTAGTTAACTCGAAGTAGTAGTGGACCTTTGCCCTGCAGCAGATCAGCAAAGGCTAAAATAACAAGGTTAAAAGTATTACTCCCAAAAGCATTACCGACTGCAATATCGGGTGCTCCAACAAGAGCCGAACTGATACTGGTTACCAGTTCCGGTAAAGAAGTTGCCATTGCAATCAAGATACCACCAATAAAAGCCTGACCCAGTCCACTTTTATCAGCAATTATATCGCCAAATCTTGATAAATAAGTTCCTGAAATTATAATAAAAACTGCCATTAAAATAAATTCTAACCAAAGCTGTGTCAAATAAACCCTCCTCATCTTTCAACACGGATACTGATAAAATACTTCAAACTCATAATTGTTATATGGAAATATTTTACAAGTATCCGGTACTAATAATAGTTTAAAATAGAAAACCGGATACTTGTGGAAAAATTTTACAAGTACCCGGTACCTATAACTTAACTTACCAAGCTTTTCCGTCACTACCTAAAATCTTGATTTTTTCTTTTACTTTTTCTGCAATTGCATCTCTACCAGGTCCACAGTATTTACGTGGATCATATAATTCTGGCTTTTCAGCAAAGATTTCCTTAACTTTTGCAGTAAATGACTGCTGGAAATCAGTATTTACATTAACTTTATTTACACCAAGGCTTACTGCCTTTTCTAAGTCTGCAGCAGAAATACCAGAAGCTCCGTGAAGAACAACAGGCATATCAATTAAGCCCTTAATAGTCTTTAGTCTTTCAAAATCTAACTCAGGATCACCTTCGTAGACACCGTGAGCAGTACCGATTGCGATCGCAAGGGCATCTACACCAGTGGCTTCGATGAATTCTTTTGCCTGATCAGGATTGGTATACATTGCATCTTTTTCTTCAACTGTATGGTCATCTTCTGTACCACCAATTGTTCCTAATTCTGCTTCTACACTTACACCAACATTATGAGCTGCTTCTACAACTTTTTTAGTTAGGGCAATATTTTCTTCAAAAGGCTTTTTAGAAGCATCAATCATTACAGAAGAAAATCCTGCTCTAATACACTTCATAATACTCTCAAAGTCACTACCATGATCAAGGTGTAAAGCCACAGGAATATCAGTATTTGCTGTAGCAGCCTCTACCATCTTCATTACATAATCCATACCGATGTAGCGGATAGCACCTTCACTTGCCTGTAAAATAACAGGTGAGTTAAGTTCTTCTGCTCCCATCATAATTCCCTGCAGGAATTCCATGTTGTTGATGTTAAATCCACCTACTGCGTATGTTCTCTTGTGTGCGTCCTGTAAAATATCTGCCATTGGTACTAAGTTCATAATTAATATCCTCCTTATTAAATATTAATCCAGGGTCTTTTAAAAATTATTTGGTTTTCCCTGAATAGAGTGAATACACACTTTATTGAGCTGTCTCAATCTTTTAAGATCATTTTCATTGACAGCTGCTATATTTAAGCGTGCTCCACAATCATTACAAATTAATTGAATTTTATCAGAAAACAATTCTATATTTATGATATCATTACTGCATTCACAACTCAAGGCACCTTCCTCAGCAATATCATGAATAAAGTCTAATGCCTGCAGCATTACATCTGGATTTTTAAATTCATCAAAACCTAACTCAGCTGCTATTAATTCTAATTCCTGCTTTTCTTTTTTGATTTCTTCATTAACCAAAGCAGATCTACCAAAAAAACCCGGGTTAAGCCCGGTCTCTCTACAGGAAAGAGAAATTAACTTTTTTGAATACCAGAATTTATGAT
>QBLP01000277.1 GCA_003070825.1 Halanaerobium sp.
TCGTCGGCAGCGTCAGATGTGTATAAGAGACAGGTTTACTTATAATATTTATAAATTATAAATAAATAGGAGTTGTTAGTTTAATGATGGAAATTTTAGTATTATTAATTGCTGGCTTTGGAGCTGGAATAGTGACCGGACTGGTTGGTGCTTCAGCTGTGGTAATTGTAACTCCCTTTCTGGTAATCTTTTTAGGTTATGATCCTTATTCAGCTATTGGTATCAGTCTGGCTACTGATGTAGTTGCCTCTTCAGTTTCAGCCTATACATATAAAAGACACGGTAATATAAATATTAAAGGGGGACTTTTAATAGCTTTTTCTGCAGTTACAGCTGCCGTTTTGGGGAGCTGGTTATCTGGAGGAATGAATTCTGCTGCTTTAGGTGGACTGACAGGAATCATAATTTTATTAACCGGGATTTCTTTTAGAAGAAAGCCCATCAATCAGCGGGTGGAAGAGTTTAAAGAAAAGTTTGATCTTAAATTCTTTCGAGAAAGAGAAAAGTTAGCTTCAGTCTTATTTGGGACCCTTATCGGTTTAATGACCGGAATTTTTGGTGCCGGTGGTGGAGTAATGATTCTAATGGTTTTAACCTTTGTTTTAGATTATAAAACTCATATTGCTATCGGTACTTCTGTTTTGATTATGACTTTTACCGCTCTTTTTGGTTCAGCCAGCCACTTTATTGTCGAACAGCACCTTCCATATTTAGAATTATTTTTAAGCGGCTCAGCAGCTTTTGCAGGTGCTGTAACAGCTGCCAGTTTTGCCAATGGAGCTTCAGAGAAAAAATTATCTAAAGCAATCGGGACTGCTTTTATATTTCTCGGTTTAATAGTTATTTTAAATTAGTGTAAAACAGTTAACTTATTTAAAATCAGATTTTAGTATAATGTACCTAAGCAAATAAAAAGGAGGCTGTTATAAGATGAAAAGATTACAAGAAATGGCTCTAACTATGATGTTAGCTAATCCTAATGCAGGTGTAGAAGATTTTGAGAATCTGAAGTAAAAATATTATAGATCGTGATAGTAGATCCCCCACAGATATGATTAAATTCTGAGGGGGATTTTTTATATTTATCTTTATCTGACCAAGTAAGCAAAAGCTTTTGCTGTTGAGTAATCTTTAAAAATTGAAAAACATAAATTTTGTGTTATAATCAGTTCAATATTAATAATACATAGAAGGTGTTTAATTTGGAAAAAGAAAATGGACTACAGTATAAGTTTTTATTAATAATTTCCACCGCCTATCTGGCAGTGGATATCAATATTCAGGGTGTTTTAGCTTTAATGCCTTTTATCAGAGAAGAATTTGTATTAAGCAGCTCCAGAGCCGGCCTGTATTCTACCTTTCATTTTCTGCTGGCGACAGCTGTTGCAGTTTTCAGCGGCAGAATAGTTGATAAAATTGGCTCCAAAAAAGGTCTGGTTGTGGGGACCGGTGTGCTTGGCATTTTAATGCTGCTGCAGTCGCGCTCACCCAATTTTACTTTGATTTTAGCGCTGGCCTTATTATCCGGTCTCTTTTTCAGCATCATAACTCCATCTTTAAATAAAGCTGTCATGCAGAGGACCACTCCTGAGAACCGGGCAACTTCCATGGGAGTTATGCAGATGGGAGGAGGAATTGGTGGTTTTACAGGAGCAGTGTTTCTGCCTTTTCTGGCAGAAAAAATTGGCTGGAGAAATGCAGTAAGTTTTTCCGCCCTGATCGCTATTTTAGTGGGCATTTTTATCTTTATCTTTTATAAAGAAAAGGGAGCTGCTGGAGGAGAAGAAGCTGCTGATTCAAAAAATGATCTAAATTTTAAAGATTCAATTCTAAAACTTTTTCAGAATAAAGATCTGCTCTTAGTCTGTTTATTCGGTCTGATCTTAGGATTTAATTCTGGTGCCATACCGGCTCACTACACGCTTTATTTAACCCAGGACCTTCCTTTAAGCCGGACCTCTGCTGGGTTTGCCTTTGGTCTGCTGCAGATTGGTGGAATAATGGGCAGACCTCTCTGGGGATGGCTCAATGATAAATTCTTAAACGGCAGCAGAAGCAGGGGACTTGTGATAGTTGGAATCAGCTTAACTTTGGTAATGCTTTATTATTTTAGAATTATGAGTGCTCTGGAGCTGCCGCTTTATCTTATCTACTTAAGTTCTTTAATTTTAGGCTTTGTCAGCCTGGGCTGGATGGGATTATACTTTACAACTGTGATTGAGCTGGCAAGCGAAAAACTGGCCGGGATCGGGACAGGGCTTTCACTGGTTTTTATCCGTTTTGGAGTTTTACTCAGCCCACCACTTTTTGGACTGCTGGCCGATTTAAGTAACAGTTATCAGCTCAGCTGGCTGGGAATGGCTCTAATTACCGGATTTTTCACCCTTGTTTTCGGCTTCATCTACAGAGATAAGTTTGCGGAAGTTTAGAAATTAGAACTATATCTATAAACTGTGATATATATCACCGACAAAACTCCTAGGATTGATTATAGTAAAGTATAGTAATTAACTATGGATTAGATTGAGAATGATTTTCAATTAAATAACTATAAAAGGATAACAATCTGAGGGGGAAATTTTAATGCTGATTAAGGCAGAAACAAAACTTGATGCTATATTAAATGAATATCCAGAATTAAAAGAAACATTAAAGGAAATGTCACCGAAATTTTCAAAACTTGATAATAAGATGGTCTATAATACCGTGGGAAAATT
>QBLP01000003.1 GCA_003070825.1 Halanaerobium sp.
TTATCATTGCTAAGTATTTAAGAGCAATTCAAAAAATTAAAGAGATAACTTGATTCAAACGGTGCTATTTAGATTTCACAACATTTGTCAAAGAGCCTAGATTTTTTAAATTATCTCTCATCTTTTTAAAAGAAGCTGCCAGAATTCCAATTTCATCTTCTTTTTTTAGATAATTACTTTTAATTTCAAAAGTTAAATTCCCAGCTGCAATTTCCCCTGCATAGCTGCTTAAGTTTTTAAGGGGCTCTGTCATTTTAAGAACAAAGACAAAAACCACTGCAAGAAATATCAAACCTGCAATCAAAGCAAAGGTAGCTGTCGAAAAGGTGATCCCTGACTTCATTGTTTCGACAAAGTCAGTAGATGTACCTAAAGACCAGATACCAACAATTTGATTATCTTCATCTCTTAAAGGCATATATGCTGTCTGATAGCTTCTCCCCAGCACATTTGCTGCTCCGGTAAAGCGCTGCCCATTAAAAACTTTTTCTTTAACCTCTGCTGAAACTCGAGTACCTACTGCTCTGCTGCCGTTTTCTAAGACATTGGTGGCAGTTCTTATCTCACCAGCAAAGATTGTCACAATATTTCCCTGAGAAAGCTCTCCGATCAGATCAACCAGCTGATTATTAGCACTAATTAATGTTTCTCCCTTATATAACTGATCTCCTCTCAGCTCCCATTGACCTGGAAACTTTGAGTCGATAATCTCATAACCCAGTTCTAAATCCGAAACTGCTTTGACCACTGCCGCCTGATTTGCCTCACTGGAAGCAACTCCCTGAATTCTATAAATTATTCCCCCTGTTAAGAGAATAATCCCGATTGTCACCAGCAATAAAATTTTGTACTTGATTGATAGTTTATTAATCTTCATTTTCTTTTTCTCCTTAAAATACAAATTATATTCTTATTTCCTTATTGATAATAATTATCGTATTATTAGAAGAAAAAGTAAAGTGCTGGCAGAGTTCAAATTCAGCTTAAATTGACTTCTAAGACGACTGAGCTTGTATTTACAGTCAAAGTTGATAACTTTGCTTGGAATTGGTGTTTTCGTAAATTTTAATACAGTTAAATGCAAAAAACCGGCTGAGCTTTAACCCCGCCGGTTTTCATTAGTCTATGCAGCTACTCATTTATTAACTATTATTTAAAATATTTTTTTAGTTTCTAGATATCTTCTAGCTTATAAAAAATTTCTGCCACTTCTTCAATCTTTTCAATATCTGCTTCATCAATTAATGAGTTCAATTCTTTATCCAGTTTTTCTAATTCAAATTTGCTTTTTATTTGCTTTTTCAATAACTTGCTATAGCCTTTGATACATAAAATTGAGTGACTTAGAAAATTTAGCTAAAATAACTTAATGAAAAAAATGCTTATATCAGGCTGAAGAACACGATGTTCTGAACTGCCGCCGAGACAGGATGTCTCAATACGGCAGGTAGCCTGATATAAGCATTTTTTGAATTCTAGTTATTTCTAAGTTTTATTTGGAGTTTAATTTTATAGCTTTTATTAATAATCAGATATCGGCTTCCTCACCTTAACCAGTTGATCAATAACCCCAACCATTTTATCAAGCTCCGGTTTGGTTATCTGAGCATCTGCTCCAACTTCCTTACCCTTATGTAAGAGATCCTCACTAATTAAAGATGAGAAAATAACTGTCGGCAGCTTTCTTAAATAGCGGTCTTCGTGGATTTTTCTAATTAAAGTATGGCCATCCATATTTGGCATTTCAATATCAGTAATAATGCCCTGGACATGATCTAAAATACTATCCTCAGGATTATTTTCTTTAATCTCCATTAAATGATCATAGAGTTTTTTACCATCACTGTAAATCTTAAAGTCCTCATATCCGGCTTCAACTAGGGTATCCTTAATCATATTTCTGGTTGTTGGTGAATCATCAGCTAAAGCTAGAGTTTTATTCTTCCTCTTTGCTCTTACATCAGCCGGTGCCTCAGGCTGAACATCAATTTCATTTCCAATTTCAGGCTGCAGGTCTTCTAAAATCTTTTCGAAATTTAAAAAGTTAATTAAATCTTTGTTTTCCTCTGACTTAATAACCCCATTGACAAGCTCCCCCATCATCCGATCTGGTGGCTGAATATCATCCCAGCCGATGCGGTCAATACCAACTACATTATCAACTGCAAATAAGATCTTGGTACTATTAAACTCCGCCAGAATTGACATGATTACTCCATCATTTTCAATCAGTTCCGAATTAAGATAGGAACTTAAATTAACAATCATTATAACATCCCCGCGGATATTGGTCATTCCTAAAATAACATCTGACTTCTCGGGCAGCTTTTTAATATCCTCTTTTTTAACCCGCAAAATTTCTCTAACCTTTAATACATTTATCGCATATGAGCTGTCATCTACTATAAACTTAAGTATTTCCAGTTCCCCGGTCCCACTCTCCAGTAATATATCCTGTTTTTTCGCCATAATATGCCCCCTAAACTCTCTCTTTTTAGTTATTGTTACTAATTATATATTATTTTAACTGATTTTAACAGGCAGTCTATAAAATAATTTAATTATAATTTCAATTTAATCAATATCTTCTTCTAAAAAATTTAGAAAATCCTGAATTTCATTTTTAACTTTTCTGTATTCGTTGGAAAAGTTATCTAACAAAATAGAGATTTTTTTAGCTGAATATTTATTGGCATAAACATTTCTAACCACATGTCTAAAAGCCCTGTATTCATCAAGAATATCTCTACTCTCCTTAGAAATTACAGCCGGCCTTAAATTTTTAATTTTTAATGCCATCTGATCAAGAAGTTCTTTATGCCAGGATGAACCATCTGGTATATTTTCATCTATTTCTTTTGCAACCTCTAGAAATATTTTCTCAAAGCCTGAATAAAGTCCATGTAGGTTAAGTGCGACACTATCCAGGTAAAATTCATCTCTATTAATTTTATATTTTTCCCAGACTGTTTGAATTCTCTCTTTAAGTTGATCTAATTCAGCCAGTTCATCTTCAACTTTAGCAATAAATGTTAAAATCCCTCTTTCAGTCATAATTCTACACCTCGCTCTTTAATTTCTTTTTTGAAAGATTCACGGCATTCTTTATAATCAAGGAGATCAACTTCAAATCCACTTAAAATATTCATCACTTCAGCATACGCCTTATAAAATAATTCATCTTTGAGCCCAAAAACAGCCAGATCTACATCTGAACGCAAATAGAACCTGTCTGGATCTAAAACGGAACCAAACAGCACCACTTTTTCAGCCTTATATTTCTCCTTTAGTATTTTTGCTGCCTTTTTTGCTTTAGTTAGAGCTTCCTGCCGCCGTTTTTCCTTTTCTTCCTTTTTGCTGTCTTTAAATAGAAGTGGATATTTTTTGCTCATGATCTCACCTGCTTTCTTAAATTAATTATATCATATAGCTAGCAAAAAACCACTACCCGCGGTGGATAGTGGTTTAGTAGATAATATTTATTCATCAAATACTGGTTCCCCGGTTTCAATAATTATCTGGTGGTGATGATTTTTTAAATAAGCTTCAAGTTCCCCCTGTCTCTTTTGACTTCCTTCCAGGTTGGAAACTCTATGCTCTAATTGATTAAGTTTAGCACCATGCTCCTCAGAATTAGCAAGCAGAGCGCGCACAATATTTGTGTTTTCTTCCAACTGCGGTTTCATTTCTGCTACATCTTTTTTCAATGTTGAAACATCAGTCTTTAGTGAAGAGACATCAGTCTTTAGTGAAGAGACATCACTTTTTAATGAAGAAACATCACCTTTAAGTGATGAAACATCATCCTTAACCCCAGATATTTCTTCTCGAACTATCTGCCTGATACCATCTAAAAGCTCCTGATCCAAAGTTAACACCACCTATCTCTTAATCATTTCCATGAGCAGCATCTAATTTCTTTATTAATTACCTTTATAAAAGATTTATTTTCCATAAATTGGTTCGGTAACCGGTGGCTGCAGATATTGGTCTACTTCTCGTGCTGCTTTCCGCCCCTCATCAATGGCATTTACCACCAGGCTCTGGCCGCGGCGCATATCACCGGCTGCAAATACACCTTCAAGATTTGTTCTAAAATCTCCATATTCTGCTTTAACATTGGAGCGGCTGTCCTGCTCCAGCCCTGAAGATTCGATTAACGTTTTTTCCGGGCCTAAAAAGCCCATCGCAATCAGAATTAAATCTGCTGACCAGACTTTTTCGGTGCCTGCTTTTTCGACCGGAGTAAAGCGTCCATTTTTATCTTTTTCCCAGTTAATCTTAACTGTCCTGACTCCATTGACAGCTTTTTGACCGGAATCATTTTCTTCAGTCAGAATTTCTTCGGTCATAATTAGAAATTCTCTCGGATCAGAACCAAAGAGCTCAATCGCCTCTTCCTGTCCGTAATCCACCTTTAAGGTTTTGGGCCACTCCGGCCAGGGATTATCTGCCTGACGCTCAGTCGGTGATTTGGGCATGATCTCAAACTGATTGACTGTTTTTGCTCCCTGTCTGATCGCAGTAGCCACACAGTCGGTCCCGGTATCACCACCACCGATAACAATTACATCCTTATCCTCAGCAGAGATATAGTCTTGATTCTGGTCACCCAGGATTCTTTTTGTGTTGGCTTTAAGGTAATCAACAGCAAAGTGAACCCCCTCTGCCTCACGGCCTGGAACCTCAAGGTCACGGGGTTTGGTAGCCCCTCCGGTGAGGACCACCGCATCGAACCCCCTTTGCAGTTTTTCTAAGCTAAGATCGCTGCCGATTTCTGTTCCGGTTATAAACTCTACCCCTTCAGCCTCCATAATCTTCAGCCGGCGCTTGAGCACCTTATCTTTATCTAGCTTCATATTGGGAATACCGTAGACTAAAAGGCCGCCGATTCTATCCTGGCGCTCATAAACAGTTACTTTGTGTCCCAGCTTATTTAGCTGATCAGCTGCTGCCAGTCCGGCCGGGCCAGAACCAACAACTGCTGCTGATTTGCCTGTTCTTTTTTCCGGCGGCTCCGGCTGAATCCAGCCTTCTGCAAAAGCCTTCTCTATAATCTGATACTCATTGGCCTTGATGGTCACTGCCGGGTCATTTAAACCCACTGTACAGGAGCCCTCACAGGGCGCGGGGCAGACTCGTCCCGTAAATTCGGGAAAATTATTGGTCTTTAAAAGCCTTCTAACCGCTTCCTCCCATTTGTTTTTATAGATTAAATCATTCCACTCCGGAATCAGGTTATTAACCGGACAACCGGAAACCATACCACCAATCTCCAGGCCGCTGTGACAGAAGGGGATACCACATTCCATGCAGCGGGCTCCCTGAATTTTAGCAGCTTCTTCGCTAAACTTATTCTTAAATTCCTGCCAGTCTTTTATTCTCTCTTTTGGGGAGCGCTCTTTCGGTACTTCCCGCTTATATTCCATAAATCCTGTTGCTTTACCCATTTTATCTCCTCCTCTGTCCTAATTGCCGCTAACTCGGGCTTTGTCATGTGCATTTTCCTCAAAAGCCTTCATCAGAGCAGCATCCTTTTTAAGTCCCTGGGCCTCAAAGTCCGCAATCGCGTTAATCATCCGCTGATAGTCGCGGGGCATAACCCGTATGAATTTTTCTCTGTAGTTCACCCAGTTATTTAATATTTCAGCTGCCCGGTCACTGCCGGTATATTTTAAATGCTCTTCGATCATTTCTTTAACAACTGCTTCGTCTTCTGTTTTAGTTAAATAATCAAGCTCAACCATATCTCCATTTACTTTAGCTTTAAAATCAGCTTCCGAGTCAAAGACATAGGCAGTACCACCAGTCATTCCAGCAGCGAAGTTGCGTCCAACCTGACCGAGGACAACAACCCTTCCTCCTGTCATGTATTCACAGCCGTGGTCTCCCAGGCCTTCGACAACAGCATTGACTCCACTGTTTCTCACACAGAAGCGCTCACCGGCCTTTCCTTCGATATAGGCTTCACCGGAGGTAGCCCCAAAAAAGGCCACATTACCGATAATAATATTTTCTTCAGCTTTAAACTTTGAGCTCTCTGATTTCTCAACAATTACCTTAGCGCCGGAGAGTCCCTTGGCGAGATAATCATTGCTGTCTCCTTTAAGTCTAAAAGTTACTCCCTGAGGCAGAAAAGCGGCAAAGCTCTGACCGGCTGAACCGGTGAAGTTGAGCTGAATTGTATCCTCTTTCAGTCCTTCTGCTCCGTAGCGCTTTGTAATCTCACTACCCAGGATTGTTCCGACAACCCGGTCTGTATTTTTTATCTTTAGATCTTTTTCTAAGCGGAAACCATTTTCTACTGACTCTTTTGTCAGCTCCAGCAGCTCTCTTAAGTCCAGACTTTTTTCCAGGCCGTGGTCCTGTTCCTGCTGGCAGTAGACAGCCTTTTCTTTAGCCTGTTCTGGTTGGTATAAAATTGAACTATAATCTAATCCTTTAGCCTTCCAGTGATCCCTTGTCTTATCCTGCTTTAATTTATCAACTCTACCGACCAACTCATTGACCGAGCGGAACCCTAAGGCTGCCAGCTCGTGGCGGAAATCTTCTGCCATAAAGCGCATAAAGTTAACCACATGCTCCGGCTTACCCTGGAATTTCTTCCTGAGTTCCGGGTCCTGAGTTGCAACTCCTACCGGACAGGTATTTTTACTGCAGACCCTCATCATTACACAGCCTAAAGCAACTAGAGGAGTTGTCGCAAAACCATATTCTTCTGCTCCCAGCATTGCTGCTACTGCCAAATCCTTACCGGTCATAATTTTTCCATCAGTCTCTAAGGTTACTCGGTCTCTTAAGTCATTTAAAACCAGTGTCTGGTGGGTCTCAGCCAGGCCGAGCTCCCAGGGCAGTCCGGCGTGGCGGATACTGGTCCTTGGCGAAGCTCCTGTTCCACCATCATAGCCGCTGATCAAAATAACATCTGCCTTACCTTTGGCTACTCCGGCTGCTACAGTTCCCACTCCAACCTCAGAAACCAGTTTAACATTGATCCGGGCTTCCCGGTTGGCATTTTTTAGATCATGAATCAGCTGAGCCAGATCTTCAATCGAATAGATATCGTGGTGGGGAGGTGGTGAAATAAGTCCTACTCCGGGAGTTGTACCTCTAGTCTCAGCAATCCAGGGATAAACCTTTTTCCCCGGAAGCTGTCCACCTTCTCCGGGTTTTGCTCCCTGGGCCATCTTGATCTGAATCTCCTGAGCATTGACCAGATAATGAGAATTAACGCCAAAGCGGCCGGAGGCAACCTGTTTAATTGCACTGCTCCTTAAATCTCCATTTTGATCAGGAGTAAAGCGCTCCGGATTTTCTCCACCTTCTCCGGTATTACTCTTACCGCCAATTCTATTCATTGCTATCGCCAGGGCCTCGTGGGCTTCCTGGCTGATCGAGCCGTAGGACATCGCTCCCGTTTTAAAACGCTTCATAATCTCTGCTGCCGGCTCAACTTCCTCTAAAGGAATCGGCTCCGGCTGGTATTCAGGTTCTAAAAGCCCCCTCAGGGTCAGCATTTTAGTACTCTGATCATTTATCTTGGCTCTGTATTCTTTAAATAAATCATAATTATCTTCTCTCACTGCCCGCTGCAGTAAGTAAATAGTCTCCGGATCATAGAGATGTTCTTCTCCATCCTTCCGCCAGCTGAAATTACCGCCGGTCTCAAGGGTTTCTTTTTCTACTTTAATCCCCTTAAAGGCACTGTCGTGGCGCATAATGCTTTCTTTTTCAATCTCCTCGATGCCGATTCCGCCAATCCGGGAAGCTGTGCGGCAGAAGTATTTATCGATAACTTCCTCAGAAATTCCAATTGCCTCAAAAATCTGGGCCCCGCGGTAGCTCTGGACTGTAGAAATTCCCATCTTGGCCATTACTTTTACAACACCCTTCACAGCTGCCTTAATATATTTCTGCTTAGCCTCATCTTTAGTTATTTCTAAATGACCCTTTTCAACCAGTTCCTCCAGACTTGCAAAGGCCAGATAGGGGTTAACTGCATCCAGGCCGTAGCCAATCAAAACTGAAAAATGATGAACTTCTTTCGGCTCACCTGATTCTAAAACCAGACTGAGCTCTGTCCTCAGACCCTTTTCAATTAAATAATGGTGGAGACCGCTGACTGCCAGGAGGGCTGGTACAGCTACTTTACTGCCGTTTACTCCCCGGTCAGAAAGGATCAAAATATTTACTCCTTCAGCTATCAATTCTTCAGCTTCTTTAAATAACTCTTCCATTCGCATTTCAAGGCTCTCTTTTTCTTTATCAAAGACTATCTCCAGAGCTGCTGTTTTAAAACCGGGCTGGTCCATTTCTTTGATCAGCTCCAGCTCCTCATTTGTCAGCAGAGGGTGCTCTAACTCCAGCTGGCGACAGCTTTTAGCATCAGGCTTTAGCAAATTCCCTTCTGAGCCTAAAAAGGTGTTGGTAGCTGTAATCAGTTTTTCTCTAATCGAATCAATAGGGGGATTGGTTACCTGAGCAAAGCGCTGCTTAAAATAATTGTATAAAAGCTGCGGCTGGTCAGATAAAACTGCCAGGGAAGCATCATTACCCATTGAGCCAATTGGATCAACTCCATCTCTGGCCATCGGAATTAAAATCTTCTGCAGGTCTTCATAACTGTAGCCGAAACTCTTCTGCAGTTTAACCAGGGCAGAGGTCTGCAAATCCTTTACTCCAGATTCTTCTTTTGTAGCTTCTGACTTCTCTAATTTAGTTTTTAAATCTTTCAATTCTATAAGCTCTTCTTTTAACCAGTTGCCATAGGGCTCTGCTGCTGCAATCTCTGCCTTCAGTTCCTGGTCATTAATTATTCTTCCCTTTTCGGTATCTAAAAGCAGCATTTTACCTGGCTCCAGGCGCTGTTTGCTGACAACCTTCTCCTCCGGCAGCTCCAGTACACCTACCTCTGATGATAAAATTAAGAGATCATCATCTGTTAGATAATAGCGGGATGGGCGAAGACCATTGCGATCCAGCACTGCTCCCACCTGAGTTCCGTCAGTAAAGGCCATAGCAGCCGGACCATCCCAGGCTTCCATAATTGTATTGTGGTAATGATAAAAATCTCGCTTCTTTGTTTCCATCTTCTCATTGTGCTCCCAGGGCTCTGGAATCATCATCATCACCGAATGGGCCAGTGAGCGGCCGTTTAAAGCTAAAAACTCTAAAACATTATCAAAACGAGCTGAATCACTGCCTTCAGGAGCAATAACCGGCAGCAGCTCTTTTAAATCATCACTGAATATATCACTCTCAAACATCCCTTCCCGGGCCCGCATCCAGTTTTGATTACCCAGCATGGTATTGATCTCACCATTGTGGATTAGATAGCGGTTGGGATGAGCCCTTTCCCAGGAGGGAAAGGTATTGGTGCTGAAGCGCGAATGCACTAAGGCAATCGCGGTTTTTAGCTCCGGCTGACTTAGATCCGGGAAAAATCCTTCCAGCTGCTCGGGAGTCAACATCCCCTTATATACTAAGGTGCGGCTGGAGAGAGAGGCAAAATAGAGCTCTCCCCGATACTCCGAGTTACGAATCTTATTTTCAATTTTCTTGCGGATCAAATATAATTTTCTTTCAAAATCTATTCCCTGCTCTACTCCTTTAGACTTCTCAATAAAAATTTGATAAAAATCTGGCCTAACTTCTAATGCTGATTTTCCAATCCCTGCTGTCTGAACGGGAACTTCCCGCCAGCCAATAAGCTTTTGTCCTGCTGCTTCTACAATTTCTTTGACAATTGCCTGAACTTTTTCTCGCTTCTCTTCTTCTCGGGGCAGAAAAACCATTCCTGCTCCATATTCTCCTTTTTCTGGGAGAGATACTCCCTCAGTCTCCATCTGCTGCCTCAAAAAGCTGTCAGGAAGCTGAATCAGGATACCGGCACCATCACCAGTATTCTCTTCACTACCACTTGCTCCCCGGTGGCTTAAATTGACCAGAACTTCTAAAGCCTGCTCAACTATCTGATGTGATTTTCTACCTTTAATATGGCTTACAAATCCCATACCACAGGCATCATGTTCAAATTCTGGACTGTACAATCCCTGCTTCTCAGGCATCTTTGTAAAAGTCATATAAATCATTCCTTCTCTCTTAAATTAGTTTGTGCTTAATTTCTCTTAAACCAGGTTCAATAAGATGTTTTTGAACCTGGTTCAAATAAATATATATCTTTTTGGTGTACTATTCAGTATAGAACTAAAGATGATAACTGTAAATAGACTGGCTGATTTCTATACTTGTATACAGGGATTATATTTTTAAAAAACAAAAGCACCATCCTTAATGGACAGTGCTCTGTTAATCAAAATTATTAAATTAATTGACTGATCTAAGAATACATATCAACAATCAAACCATTTTCCAGCATATTTTCAGCAGTATCTTCTGCTGAGTAAAGGGCCAGCTCTGAATCAAAATCCATAAAAGTAGCCGGCGGCTCCTCTTCCAGGCTGCTGATTTGCTGTAACAGATCACTCAAAAAACCAGTTTCCGAACTCATAACTGATCTTAGCTCTTCAACATTTTCTGTTAGAGCTGTTTCAAACTCTTCCGTATTCACCTCAAGTTGTCCAAATTGATCTATTTCGATGCCGATATTATTTAACTCTTCTGCAGCCAATTCTGCTGTATTACTTAAATCATCAGCTGCCTGAATACTATTATAGTTACTATTCTCACGTAAACTAGTAAGAGTCTGATTATATGATTCTACCAGATTTTCTGTGCTTTCCAGAATCTCAGCTTGACTACCGGAACTCAGAGAATCCTCAACTTGAGTAATTTTATTCTCCATTTCAGAAAGTGAAAACTCAAATTCTTCTACTGACTGCTGCATTTCCACAACTGAACTACTTTCAAAATCTGTGACATCAAATAAAGACTGCTGCTCAGAAAATAAATCTCCTGTTTCTACTGGATTAGCTATTTCACTCTGAATATTAGTATAAGGATTGGTAAATAAATTATCATCAGTATTATTATAAAGGGAATAATTGTTTAATGAATCAAAAAAAGCAGCTGAATTAAGTCCATTAATCATAGTATCCCTCCTGACTTATTAACATTATATTAATTTTCTGAAATCATTTCAAGTAATTCAGCGGTGTTAAACTTCTCTTTCTATTATTCTGATTTTCTTTTCCACTTAATTTCAGCTTAAAATATAAAATTTAAATAAAACAGGAATTTCAATAGATATCCCGAAATATATTATAGTGACCAAAATTTAACTGTCATTATAGCAATCACCAACAGTTTTAACTGGATTCTGGAAGATATAATTTTTGAAAATGAAATCAACAATGTAGCACAGAAATCAGAACTAACAGCCAACTGGTTTGAAGAAAAGAAGTCTGATTTAGAAATTTATGCCAACACACAGGTGGTTCAGTACGGCAGCTGGCAGGAAAAATTAAATTATCTGGACGGAGAACTGCAGAAAAGAGAAAATAATTATTTTTTCTTCTTTATTGCCGACCAGAATGGAGATTACAGCACCACCATTGAGAGAGCTGCAGGTAATATCAGTGATCGCAATTACTTCAACCAGGTTTTAAATGGTAAAACTGTGATCTCAGAACCGGTGATTTCTAAATCTACTGACAAGCCAATCATTGTTATTGCTTCACCAATAGCAGCTGAGAATCTTTCTTTGCTCGGTGCCACCATCGAAATTAAGGACTTATCAAGCTATATCAATAGATATACCAGTAATAAAGAAGGAATCTATTCATTTTTAATTAACGGCCAGGGCAATATAGTTGCTCATCCAGATCAAAAAAATTTAAACAGCCACCTTTTTTATAATTACAGCAGCTTTTTTGATTATGAATATAATTTTATAAAAAATATAATACATAAGGAACAGGGAAATTTAACCTTTAGAGAAAATGAAAAAGAAAAACATGCCTTTTATCAGACAATACCGGGGACTGAGAGCTGGAAGGAGAAAAATTATATCTCTGTGCGGTTGGAATCGATGATTTTAAGGTCATTAATGACAGTTTTGGCCATGATGCAGGGGATCAAATTTTAAAGAAACTTGCAGCTCGACTTTCAAATCAGCTGGCAGCTGCACTTAAAAATGAAGAATTCATCCTGCACTATCAGAGCTTTAATGACGGTGAAAGCGAAAAAGTGGTCGGTTTTGAAACTCTAATCAGGTGGCAGCATCCAGAAAAAGGTTTAATTCCACCCGGAGTTTTTATTCCTCTGGCAGAAGAGAATGGTTTTATCATAGAAATCGGAAACTGGGTTTTAGAAAAAGCCTGCCGCGAAATTAAAGAGCTCAATGATCACTTAAAAAGCGATTATTATCTTTCGGTCAATGTCAGTCCGGAGCAGTTTATTGATAAGAATTTTATCAACACTGTAGAAAATGTGCTCAATAGAACCGGTCTCAAGCCGCAGAATCTGGAATTAGAAATTACTGAAAGAACAACTGTAGAAAATATTGATTATACAATTGAGCTCTTGGAACAGCTGAACCAGCTGGGGGTTAAAACGGCCATTGATAATTTTGGTACCGGCTATTCTTCTTTAAATTACATTAAGGAATTTGCAATCAATACTTTAAAAATAGATAAATCCTTTATTGATGACTTTTTAAATAACCTCAACAACCGGGCCATAGTCAACACAATTATCACCCTGGCCCACAACCTGAATCTAAAGGTAGTTGCAGAAGGAGTGGAAAGTAAGGAGCAGGCTGAACAGCTTAAAGAAGCCGGCTGTGATATTATTCAGGGGTATTACTACAGCCATCCAGTTCCACTGGCAGAGATCAGGAAAGAGTTTGGGAAAAGCTAAAAGTGATTCAATAAGTTAATATTTTGTATATGAATTAGAATTTCAAAAACTGTTTCCTATTAAGGGGAAGCAGTTTTTTTATGCCGTATAATTTTGATAATCTATAACCAATATAAACTCCTGATTTAATATCTAACTGAACATTTTTTACCTTTAAATCCAAGTCCAATCTCGACAATTCTTTTTACACCTGTTTTTTTTATCCCTGCTGGATATTCCTTCTCTTTAATCTGCTTTAGAGCCTCAGCTGCAGCTTTTTGAACACTAACTTTAGAATTACTGTACTCATTTTTAAATTCCAGAACATAAGCCTTGCTGTCTTTATCTTCCGGCATTATAACAAGATCAGGCCGCCCCTGACCAAACTCCTGGTTGCTTAAAATATAATAATTATCATCCAGATAAAGCATCAGTCCCAGCATTAAACCATGGAAGAAATTTTCTTGTTTTTCTCTTTCCTCTCCCCTGCTCGAAATTTTCAAAACTGAAGAACTGTCATAATAACTAATATTAGCCATTAATAAGTCTTCTAGAAGCACTTCAAAAGACTCAAAATCCTCTGCCAGTAGTGATTTAATTAAATTCTGAATTAAGGCTGCACTTTTATTTTCCTGAGCAAACCAATTGTCTAATATATTTTTATAAATTTCTTTTATCTCTTTATTTGGAATACTAAAATTATAATAATTATCTTTAGAATCTTTAAGCTCTGCTTTTAAATACCCTGAGTGAAGCAAAAAACTTAGTGCCTTATCAACATTATTAAAAATGTCTTCGTAAATAATATTTTTTTCCAGTTTTTCAGTTAAAAAATCATCCTTAAGTAAAGTTTCCAAATAACTTTTACTTTTTAACTGATCAAGCTTAAAACAGCGCCTGAGCAGAGAATTATCTCCACTATTTATCCAGTAACTTTGTGGTTGATGATTAGAATCTGCTAAAAAGTTGAGCATACTCCAGGGATTATAGATTATTGTGTCTCTGCCAAAAAGGTAGCCATTATACCATTCTCTTACCGTATTTTCTTGAGACTCTAAAGAATAATAGTTTAGCAGTTCTCTAACTTCAGTTTCTGTAAAGCCAAACTTATCCTTTGCCAGGCTATCACTTAAATCTGCTGTAATCGCATTATTAAAACCACTAAACATACTTTCCTGTGAAATCTTCATAATCCCAGTAATTAAAGCCTTCTCTAGCTCTGGATTATCCTTCATAGTATCAACCATAAAAGCTCTCATTATATCAAGCATTTCTGTATAATAATCATTTAGTTTTGCATAATGTAAGGGAGTATCATATTCATCAATTAAAACTATTACTTTTTGTTGATAATACTTTTTTAAATAACTGCTTAAATTTCTAATTGCTGAAGTAAAATCAAAAATATCTGCTTTTTTTGTCATAATTTTACTAAATTCTTCTTTTTGAAAATCCATTAACAGATCACTCTGCAGTAAATAACTGTGTCTTAAATATTCGGAAGCAATTTCCTCTTTAAAAGCAGCCGCTGCAAAATCCCAGTTAGAGGCTTTAACTTTTTTAAATGAAAGTTCAATAACTGGGTACTTACAGAAATGCTCATCTCTAATCTCAGTATTGTCCATAATCCGAAGACCATTAAAACATTTACTGATTTCAGCCTGACAATAGTCGCTATTTTTTGGGTTCTGCAGAAAGTATTTTAGCATGGAAAAATTCAAGCTCTTACCAAAACGTCTGGGCCGAGTAATCAAAGTTACTTTTGTTATTGATTCCAGCAACTCTGAAATTAATAATGATTTATCTACAAAATAAGCATCTTTTTCTCTTAATTCTTTAAAATCATCGATACCAATTGGAATTTTCTTCATTAGGCTGCCTCCTTCAAAGGGATTTCCATAACTTTATTATAGCACATAATTATTTTTAAACAAAAATTAAAAAATCTGCCATCATAAATTTGACAGCAGATTTTATCTAAAAATATCTAATCTCTCACCAATACCAGATACTTAACCGTCTTTTTCGCCTCACCACAACTTCTGGCAAGCTCAAAAGTTAATAGCTGATAGCCGGCCTCCAGACCGCGGAAAGTCCAGCTTTTTATTCCTCCCCGCCCAACAAGCTGGCGGGAATTTTCGGCTTCAGATTTTTCACTTTCTGAATCCTCAGCTTCTGAATTAGGAGTTAGTGGTTCATATTCCTCTTTCAAAAGCTGCAAATTTTCAGCATTTGATTCATTCAGATGCCAGCGGTAGCCGGTGCTCGGGTTTTCATATAACTTGATCTCTATGACCTCTTCTACACTTAATTCTCTCAGACTCGCAGCAGAGCTAATTCCACTAAGTAAAATGAGAATTACTGTCAGGAGTATAAGTTTTAAAGTCAGGTTATTAAATAAGTTCTTCAATTATAGTCACCTCTGCTCTCTATTTGATTGAAATCTCTTCGACACTGCTCTGGTAGCCGTCATCATAACCAACCACAGTATTCGCATGGTCTAAATAGGGGTCACTGTAATTATCGACTGTCCAGATACCGCTATCATTATACTGAGTACTGTCAATGGCGGCTGAAAGTAAATAGCCCTGATCCAGAAGATCTTTAACCGCCTCAATATCTGTATAATTATTAATCTGCAGATAATAAATTGGATAGTCAACCCGGTGAGCGGCAGCAGTTCTCCAGGCGGCTTCACTTCCCCAGCTTAAGTATTCGCTGTCATCAGCCGGCATCTCCTCCCAGCTGGCAGCACCAAGGTTGGCAAGCATCATCAAATTATCAGTATAATAACTACCTCCATCCTGACCATCATTAACCAGCTGGTAAATGAAATCGGGACTCATCAGCTGGCTCTGATCTACACCACTTACAGAATCAGCACTTAGATCCCAGCCCTGATCTCGAGCCTGATAAAAGCCAAGCATATAATAAACTGTACTCCAGGAAGCACAGGAGCCCTCAGTCCCCTGATTACCTACCGGAGGAAAATGCTGAGAAGCAGAGTGGTCAAGATTAGCTTCCCCGGCAACCTTGATTTCACCATCTCCCAATTCTGTACTGTCAAGAGTTTTAACTATTCCGCTTTCCAGAGCATCTTTCATCTCTGCAGCAGAAAGTTCCTTTAAGCCTCTGCCAAAATCAGCAGCCGAATTGCTGCTGTTACTCTGAGCCCTGATGTTTTTCTCCCTTCTGCTCCTCCAGTCGGCCTCAGTATAATCCCTGACATATCTATCCAACCCGGAGCTGCTCAAAGCCTGAGCCGAAACACTGCTTTCAACCGTCACATTCATCGTGAAACTTTTCGAATTACCGGCTCCAATTTTCTCTGAGCTCAGATTGGAGCTGTAGGTATTATCCGGATTTGCGGGATAATCTGAGTACTCTTCTATCTCCCAGTTCTTTAAAAAGATATCACTTGTGCCTGAATTATTAATTGTGAAAGTTATTTCGCCACTTATCGGCAGCAGACTTGAGATGTCCAGAACAAGATTGTTGCCAGGGAAAGCTGAATCTCCAGCCTTATAATTTGCCTCTATATAATTCATGCTGCCGTCGTAGTCATAAGGAGCATCAGTTGGATAAAGTTTTTTCTCACCTTCAGCTGTCTCAAAGCTTATTTCTACATCCTCTCTGGAAGCTGCCTCGATTTCAAATACAGCCAGCGCTTCCGGCTGATACTGGTCCCGGGGTTCAATTAAGTATAAATCAAGATTATTGGCAATGGCGGCCTCATAACTAATATAGTGGGAACCGTCTTTAAAGGCACCCCAGCCTTCACCCCAGGAATTAATCAGCTTGAAGACTCCATTTTCATCTGTTTCCCCAGTGTTACTCTCGTCTTCTGCAACAAAAACCGCTGTTACCTCTTTGCGACTTGTATTATCTATATATTCCGGATTATTGGTGCCGCTTAAATCTCCTTCCCAGTGGGAAAAATCGTGACCCTCGTCTGCAGCAGCCATTAATTTAGTAGTAGTCTGATCCTGTTCATCTTTGGTTACCTCTCCTGACCCCTCTGTGCTGACAATAACATTACTGCTGCTGCCGGTGTCGGTTATTCCTGCATCACCTGCAATATCGCTTCCATTTGAACAGCCGGTCACTACACTTAACACTAATACAAATAAAACAATTAGTTTGAACTTTTTCTTCATTTACTAGTATATACCTCCATAGTTGATTTGATAGTATGACTCTAAATATTGTATTTTTTGATACATATATAAAAAGACTGTAGAGATATCTCTCTACAGCCATAAATTTCTTTGCTACCTATTCTCTTTTTCAAAAACCGTAATTATGCTCTGCCAGGCGGCCCGAATATGATCTTCGGCACACCGTCGGGCTCGATCGGCATCTCCGCTGGCAATTGCTTCGGCCAGCTCTTTATGCTCGGCTAAAAACTCCTGCATCCTGCCCTGGCGGGAAAAGCTGCTGCGCCGAAAGCGGGTGGCCTGTTCAAAAAGTGTGTCCAGAAACTTCTCCAGCCACTTATTATTGGAGGCTTCCTTAATTATCCGGTGAAAAGCGACATCAACCCGGATACAGCCCCGCTGGTCATTATGCTCAATGCAGTCTTCGAGCTCCTGGGTATATTCCTTTAGAAGCTCTTTCTGTTTTTCGTCAATATTCTGAGCGGCCAGATAAGCAGCCAGCCCCTCCAGCTCAGTTCTGAGCTGAAAAATATCGTCGATTTCCTTTTTTGTCTCAATTCCGGCCACAAAAACTCCCTGCTGGGGAATAATATTAATCAATTCCTCCTGCTCGAGCATCCTAAAGGCCTCTCTAACCGGAGTTCTGCTGACACTGAGCTCTTCGGCAATCTCCATCTCAGTGATTTTTTCTCCGATCATCAGCTCCCCCTTTAAGATTGCCTCTCTCAGCACCTTATAGACCTGTTTTCTTAAGGGTTCATAACTGTAAGAATCAATTGCATTTAAATTAAATTTACTCATACTCTAACACTTCCTTCTTAGATTATAGCTCTGAAGGCTCAATTCCCACACTCTCCAGGAACCGCTCAAAGCCCTTATATCCTATTGAATTATTCTTATAAACACCGGCGTCCTCAAGCACCCGGCTGAATTTATTAGCAACCTCGACTTCTACAACTTTCTCGGCTTCTTCTTCACTTAAATTGATTCCATACTCCTTTTTCAGCTCCGCAATCCAGTCTAAGTGTTTTTCCAGACCTTCCTTTGCTTTTAGCTCTTCCAGCTCCAGATCACCACTTAGATAACTTGAAATCCAGTTCAGCTCTTTCTTCAGACGGCCGGGCAGAATAGCTCTTCCCATAACCTCGATCAGGCCGATATTTTCCTTTTTAATGTGGTGTAAATCTGCATGGGGATGAAAAATTCCGGCTGGATATTCTTCACTCTTCCGGTTATTTCTGAGCACCAGATCCAGCTCATAGACTCCATCCTTTTTACGGGCAATAGGAGTAATTGTGTTGTGGGCCTTCTGTTTGCCTCCAACCTGAGAAAAAGCTAGAATATCAAGATCCGGGTCAGAATACTGACGCCAGTTTTCTAAAATTTTGGCGGCCAGATTGATAATATCTTCTCTCACTTCAGCTTTGAGGCGGATCACTGACATCGGCCACTTAACCCGGCTGATTTCAACCTCGGGAAAGGTTGGATGCTGATAAAATTCTTCCGCCTCTGCCTCTTCCATCGGGAAGATATGACGGCCTCCCTGGTAGTGGTCATGGTTTAAGATTGAACCACCAACCAGCGGCAGATCGGCATTGGAGCCGATAAAATAGTGAGGCAGCTGGTCGATAAAGTCCAGCAGCACGGCAAAAGTATTTTTATCGATCTGCATTGGAATATGTTCTTTATGGAAAACTATACAGTGTTCATTGTAGTAAACATAAGGAGAATACTGTAAAAACCAGTCTTCATTCTGCAGTTTTAAAGGTACAACCCGGTGATTCTGACGGGCTGGATGACTGAAAGTTCCAGGATAACCAACATTCTCCAGACAGAGATAGCACTTCGGATAATTGCTCTGCGGCTCTTCCTTGGCTTTTGCAATCTCATCCGGATCCTTTTCCGGTTTGGATAAATTAATAGTAATCTCAATCTGACCGTAGTCACTTTCGGCCTTCCAGTTTAAATCTCTGGCAATCCTGGCCTGACGAATATAATTGCTGGCTTTAGCAAAATGATAATACTCATTGGTCGCCCTTTTGATTCCTTCTTTTTCGGCGGTCTCATAAAAGCGGCGTCCAATCTCAGACTGGCGGGGTGTCATTGCTCCCATGATTCTGGTATCCAGAAGATCTCTTTCTGTAACTCGATCCTCAATCAGTCCCTTTTCAACTGCAAAATCAAGCAGAGGATCCAGTAAAACCTGCGGCTCAGCCGGAACTTCAAAATCATCTTCAGTTAAAGCCGGCTCCGGGCTCTCCTTAATTTCCAAAATATCTCTGATCTGATTGCGGGCTGCCACTCGATCCCAGTCACCCAGCAGATCATTGACCTCTCCATATACCAGTAACTTTTCTATTAGCTGATTAACTTTTCCTATCTCCACAATTCAACCTCCTGTCAGTAATGACTGTAAAAATCAAATTCTTTTAGTTAGCAAATTAGTTTTAATGAGCTTAAAAATCTTATTGTTATTATTGTATTTGATTTCAGCCAAAAAATCCAGTTATCTGAAGAAATTTATGTGAAAAACTATACTAAAGCTTAACAATCACATCTTCTGCAGCCGATCTGCGCATGGCATCCATGACCTCAAGATTGGCATATGTTTCCTCTTCTATCTTCAGCGGTACCTCTTCCTCATAGAGCAGAGCTCTGGCAAAGGCTTCCACTTCCAGCCGGTACTGTTCTCCAGTTTCAACCGGTATTCTCTCTACCTCACCATTTTTGTCCAGCAGAAAATAATTATCCTCCAGCCAGGAGAAAAAGCCGGGAATTCTAATTATGCCTTCAGTTCCAACAACTTCGAGGTCCTGCTCGTTATAGGAATTAAGGCTGTAATAGAGGCTGGCAAATGCTCCACCTTCAAAATAGAGAGTGGCACTACCGCTTAAGTCAACTCCCTCAGCCGTTTCTTTTTGAAAGAAGTTGGCAACTTTGCTCGGCATGCCGTTCATCAAATAGCGAGAAACATTAACTGTATAGCAGCCGATATCATTTAAGGCTCCTCCATCCAGCTCCGGACTGAGGCGGATATCACCGGTGCGGTCACTAATATCAAAAGCAAAATTACTTTTGATCTCCTTAATCTCACCAATAACACCATCGTCAACCATTTCCTTAAGCTTAATCACAAAGGGCTGAAAGCGGTACATAAAGGCTTCCATCAGTTTAACCCCGTTGTTCTCAGCCGCTGTAAACATCTCTTCTGCTTCTTTTTTACTCTTGCCGGAAAGTGGTTTTTCACATAAAATATGCTTACCTGCTTCTGCTGCCTTGATGGTCCACTCTTTGTGTAAACCATTTGGCAGTGGAATATAAACCGCCTCAATTTCTTCGTCTGCCAGCAACTTATCGTAATCATCATAATAAACTGCAGCCCCAAATTCTTCCGCAAAATCAGCTGCTTTTTCCTTACTCCGGCTGGCAACAGCATGTAATTCTGAATTATCTGCTCCCAGAATTCCCGGAATAACTGCCTTACGTGCTATATTGGCACAACCTAAAATCCCCCATTTAATTTTTTTCATTAGCAAATCACTCCTCTAAAATTTAAATAATCCAAAAACAGCTTTTTATACAATTTATTTTAAGCTATTTCTCTATAATATTTCTTTCTCGAAAAAAGATGTAATCCCTTTTAAAATAAACAGAATTTGAGCTGTTCAAGATCAGCAGAGTCTATAAAGATAAAACTCAGCCTGAATTAAGACTGAGTATATCTAATTTTTCTATTTAATTTTTCTACTTTAATTTTCATTCTTATATTTTAAAACTATAATTTAACCCTTAACAGATCCAGCCAGCATACCTTTAATAAAGTATTTGCCAAAGAAAATGTAAACTAAAAGTGTGGGCAGAGCAGTCAGTAAAGCAGCCGCCATCTGTACATTCCACTCTACAACCTGGCTTCCAGCAAGATTAACTAAAGCTACTGTAATCGGCTGACTCTGAGTCTTAGTCAATGTTACAGCAAAGAGAAATTCGTTCCAGATATTTGTAAACTGCCAGATGAAAACAACAACAAAAGAAGGAATAGAAATAGGAAAAAAGATGTGGCGATAAATACTGAAAATATTTGCTCCATCAACCTTTGCTGCCTCTGTCAGTGCATCCGGTACATCTTTGTAATAATTTCTAAACATCAGGGTTGTAATCGGCAGTCCGTAAACAACATGGACTAAAATCAAACCAGGAATTGAGCCGTAAAGCCCGATAGACTGCATAAAAAGCACCAGTGGAAATAAAACACTCTGGTAGGGGATAAACATTCCAAATAAAATTAAAGCAAAAAGTATATCAGAGCCCTTAAACTTCCAGTGAGATAAAACATAACCATTTAAAGATCCCAGCATGGCGGAAATAAGAGTAGCAGGAATCACAAGATAGAAACTGTTTATAACATTGGGAGCCAGTTCTTTAGCAGCCTGCAAAAAACCACCAAAAGAATAGTCAACAGGAAGCTGCCACATTGTTTTAATCGAAACATTTGAAAAACTTTTTAAACTGGTAGATAAAAGCACATACATCGGCACCAGAAAAAATACAGCAAATAATATTAGAGTCAGATAAGTAAGAACCTTCTCTTTTGTTGTTTTTTTATTCATTGGCCATCCTCCTTAAAGCTGTTAACCAGATAAGGTATTATGAGCACTCCTACCATAGCTAATAATACAATTGCAATAGCCGAACCGGTTGAATAACGATTGGATCTAAAAGTTGCTTCAAACATATAGATTGCAGGTATATCTGTTACATTATTTGGACCACTACCTGTCATCGAATAGATTAAAGCAAAGGCTTTAAGGGATACATGAGCCAGAATGATAATAGCCGAAAGTGTAATCGGCTTCTGGATCGGAAATAGTATTTGAGTAAAAACCTGCCACTTACTGGCACCATCAATTCTTGCTGCCTCAATCAGCTGCTGATCAATACCGCGCAGACCAGCCAGCCACATGGCCATTGTATAACCAGAAAACTGCCAGACAGCTGCAACAATTACAGCAATCAGGGCCACATTAAAATTTAGGAAGCTGAAGGTACTGGTAAACCATCCCCACTGTAAACTCTCAAGACCCAACCGCTCGAAAAGAAGATTTATTCCACGAGGGTCATTAGGTAGACGGCCTGGAGAAAAGATCCAGCGCCAGACAGTACCAGTCACAACAAAAGAAATCGCCATTGGAAACAGAAAAAGATTTTGAAAAAAGTAGTTCCCTTTTGGTTTATTATTTAAAAGTACAGATAATAAAATACCGATTACCAGACAGCCAAGAATAAAAAAGAGAGTAAAATAGAGTGTATTCCAGAGATCAGTCTGGAATCTTTCTTCCTGAAAAAGACTAATATAATTTTCTAAACCCACATAATCTTCTGCTTTCATGATAAATTTTCTAAAAGTATCCCAGTCCAATAATGATATTCGAATACTGCGCCCAATAAACCCATAGACAAAAATAGCCAGAGTAATCAGGGAAGGTGATAAAAGAGCTAGTGAAGTTAGAGACTCTTTATGTTTTCTTTTCATATTATATCACTCCATAAAAATCTTCCCCTCCTCAATTGCTTAAGGAGGGGAGGTATTTTTGCAAATCCTGGTTGATTAACCACTAAATTTTTTGCTTTACCAGGTTTCCTTTATCTTACATATTCTGCCATATCTTTTTGGAATTCTTCAAAAGAACCCTCAACATCTCCAGTAGTAACTAAACCATTAATGTTATCATTAAGAGCAGTGATAAAGCCCTCTGGAGCTGCAGAACCATGAGCAATAGAAGGAGTAAGAGTATTTTCTGCAAAATCATTCATGGAATCTGTTAGATAAGCATCATATTTACTCTTATCTGCATCCAAACGGGCAGGAATTGAACCCTTAATAGGATTAAAGGTATCCTGTCCTTCCAGAGAAGCAACAGTTTTTAACCATTTTTTAGCGTTTTCTGGATGTGGTGCACCTTTAGGCAGGCCAAAGGTATCAGTAACTACCATAAATGTGCCTTCTGTACCGGGAACTGCCTGCCAGCCAAATTCTTTACCAGGTCTCCAGCCTAATGTCTTTAAATATCCTTCTGCCCAGTCACCCATAATATTAAAGGCAGCTTCTCCATTTTGAACCAGCTGAGTGGCATCCTGCCAGGTAAGAGCAGAGTGATCTTCGTTAACATACTGCATTAATTTATCAAAGTAAACCATTGCCTCTTTAATTCTGGGATCATCAGCAGCAGTTTCTCCATTCCAGAGTCCATTATAACCTTCAGCACCAAGTTTGGCTACCAGAATCGTCTCAAAGATATGAGTTGCTGTCCATTTATTGGTATCTCCAAGAGCAAGTGGTATAACATCAGTTTTAGATAAGTCTTCTAATACTGTCAAAAAGCTTTCCATATCAGTTGGAGGTTCAATATTATATTCTTCAAGTACCTGCTTGTTGGAGAACATTACATTACCGCGATGGACATCAAGCGGTACAGCATAAATTTCTCCCTCATAACTTGTCATCTCAAGTATCTGCTGATTAAATTTGTCTTTAACTCCCCATTCTTCCAGCAGTCCGGTAATCGGCTCCATCATACCAGTTTCAACATAAGTATTAATTAATTCTGCTCCACCGTGAACCTGGAATGAATCTGGAGGGTTTCCTCCTACCATTCTGGTCTTTAGTACAGCTTTTGCATTGGCACCTGCACCTCCAGCAACTGTAGCATTAATGACTTCAATGTTGGGATAATTTTCATTAAAAACATCAATCAAAGCATTGAGCCCCTCTTCTTCTCCACCACCGGTCCACCAGCTGAAAATTTCTACTTCCTCATCCTGAGCCATTGCTGAAAAACTGAAGACAAAAAGCAAAGCCACCATTACCATTACACTCAACAAAGCACTTTTTTTCAATAACATTTTTTGTCCTCCTTATTTTTTTATTCAGACTTTAACAAATGTTAAAATAAAATCTCAATTTACGACTATCCTGATACCACCCCCACTGAGCGAATTTTCTGATTTTTAAAATTTCACTAAATCGAATTCGAATTAAATGAAAAAACTCGACTCCACTTATTATTATATCATATCCTAATTAAATTAAAAGATTATTTCGAAAATTGTTTAACAAAAAATAATCAGACTGAAAATTAAGCTTCATTTTTTAGCTTTTTTTCAGCCTGATGCTTTAAATTCCTGTTTACAGAATAGGTATTCTATTAATTTCTTTTAAAGCGATCCTTTAAAAACATCTTTTCACTTTTGCTTTTCCGCTCTTCCTCCGGCTCATCACCCTGATTAAAGTCGCTGATCATTTTTGTCCGGCAGCTCTTACAGAACAATCCAGATTTAATTTCAGTTCCACAGCGCTTACATTTGAGGCTGTAATCTACAACCAGCCCCTCGGAAGCAAGCCTATCCTCGCGCATAAACTTGATAATCAGCTCTTCTTCGACACCTGTCTTCTCAGAAACTTTTTTGACAGTTGAATTAGGATTTTCCCAGAGATATTCCTTAACCAGCTGAAACTTCTCTTCTTCACTCTGGCGGCAGTCAGGACATACTTTCTGGCCGCTGGAAGAAAATAATTTGCCGCATTCCTTACAATTTATGAGATCCATTTAATTCACTCCCTATCAGATATTTTCTAAAAACTTAAAATTAAGTATTATTTCAAAATTTCTGTTATCTATATTATAACACAGAGTCATTTAAGGCTCCAGAGTTTTTAGGACATTTTTTGACAAATTCAGCAGACTTCGATAATTTAACCCGGGATTATCAGATATTTTAAAGAGGTTTTTTAAGGCAGACAAAGAATATATTATTTAGAGACAGAGACTAAAAGGAGGTTAAAATAATGCTTAAAGTTTTAATCTGTGATGATTCTGCTTTTATGCGGAAAATATTTTCAGATACTATTGAAAAAGACGCAGAGCTAAAAGTTGCAGCAACCGCTTATAACGGCCAGGATGCCCTCCGTAAATTGAAAAAAATAGATGTGGACCTTTTGATGCTTGATGTTGAGATGCCGAAACTGAATGGGCTTGAAACTTTAGAGATTGTTAAAGACAAATACCCTGAGATTCCGGTAATTATGGTCAGTGCCCTTGATAACCGCGAAACAGTATTTAGGGCCCTGGAACTGGGAGCTTTTGACTTCATCCCCAAACCTTCAGGTTCGATTTCTTTAAATATTGACTCGATCAAAGAAGAACTGCTGCGTAAGTTAAAGGCAGCTGCTGATTCAAATGGTAGGCTTAAAAATAGAAAGCACCGCAAAAAGTCTATTAAAAAAAGCAGCGACTTTCCAATTGTGGCGGTAGGCTCATCTTCCGGCGGACCGCGGGCTTTAAATAAACTTTTTGCTGATATTGGCGAAAACTCTGCTGCCGCTTTTGTGATTGTTCAGCATATGCCGGCCGGTTTTACAGAGACCTTAGCCGAGAGATTAAACAATATCTCCGGACTTGAAATTAAGGAAGCTGCAGAAGGTGACCGTCTCCAGCCAGGCCACGGACTTTTAGCCCCGGGAGATTACCATTTAGAAATTGACGAGCAGGGCCGGGTGCGGCTGAATCAGAAAGAAAGACTGCACGGTGTTCGCCCCTGTGTTGACTATATGATGAAGAGTCTTGCCGATCACTTCAGTGGTGAGAGGCTCTTAGGAGTTATTCTGACCGGAATGGGTCACGATGGGGCTGAAGGAATGTCGGCGATTGTAAATAATGGTGGATATGGTATAATAGAGTCTAAAGAGACTGCACTGGTTTATGGTATGCCTTCAGCTGCAGCAAAGGCTGACGCCTATCATGAAATCAAGAGAATAGATGAAATTGGCAGCAGAATCACAGAAATTGTGGAGGGATAAATATTAATGGGGATCAATTTTACAGAATTTAAGGACCAGGCAAAGGAAATTTTAAATATTGATCTGGACGGCTACAAGCTGGATCGAGTAGAGAGAAGAACTAAGAGTCTGATGCGCAGATATCAGGTGGAAGATTTTGATCAGTGCCTTGATTTGATTAAAAATGACGGTGAGTTTAAAGAGGCCTATTTAAACCACTTTACGATCAACACCTCGGAATTTTTCCGCAACCCGGAGAATTTTGAGTTTTTAAAGACAGAAGTTTTTCCAAAATTATTTGAGGATAAGAAAAAGGTTAATATCTGGAGTGCTCCCTGCTCTAACGGCTCAGAGCCCTATACACTGGCCATTATTTTAAAAGAAATGGGAGTCAGTCCAACTAAATTTAAAATCTATGCTACAGATTTAGACCATACAATTTTAGATACTGCTCGCAAAGCAGAATACAAAGAAAATTCCTTAAAAAATGTCTCAGATAAAATTTTAGACAAATATTTTAAGGAAAGCAGTGACGGCAAAACTTATGCCTTAAGCTCGGAAATTAAGCGGCTGGTTAATTTTGAGCAGACAGATTTAATCAACGCCCGTTTTAAAAATGACTGGGATTTAATTTTAAGCCGCAACTTTTTTATCTACCTGACTAAGGATATGAAAGACCAGCTGATTAAGAAATTCACCTCAGTTTTAAATCCGGGAGGCTACTTTTTCCTCGGCAACACTGAATATATTTTTTCACCGGAAAAATATGGGCTGGATAAGATATTTCAATCTTTTTATAAGTATGACGGATAATTAAATATTTTAGTTTAACTTAATCGCCCTCAGGGGCGATTTTTCTTTTGCTTGTAATTGTTTAGATTTAGATGTATAATTATAAGTAGATAGATGTATATGTATATTTTTATTAGAGGTGATAAATATGAGTAAAAAAAAAGAAAGACTTCAGTTTTATATTGATCAGGAGGCAAATGAAAAGCTGGGAATAATTTCTGAAAAGCTGGGTGTTTCCAAAGCATCTCTGGTTCGAGAGGGTGTCAACAAAATTTTAAAAGAAAAGCTGCCCTTAGAAAAAGATTCCGCCTATGAACTGATAGGTTTAATCGATGAAGAGCTTAGTAATAGTGATATTGCGAGAAATCATGATCAATATTTATATGGCGAAAAGACGATTGCTGATGAATAAATCAAATCCATTTTTAGAACTTAAAAATAAGTCTGTTTTCGTGGACACCAGTGCCTGGTTTGCTCTCTTAAATAAAAAAGAGCAGGAGCATGCAAAGATAAAAGAAATTTATCAGGCTCTTTTAGAAAATAATAATACCTTAATCATTTCCAATCAGGTGCTTGGAGAAACTTTTACTCTGCTTAGATATAGAATCAAAAACAATGAGCCACCTTTTAAATTTATTGAGCTAATTAACAAATCAATGATGATCAAAAAAGTCTTTGTTGAAGAAAAATTTGAAAAAGAAGCTCTAAAAATACTTAAAGACTATCAAGATCAGAAATTCAGTTATGTTGATGCTACTTCTTTTGCAGTTATGAATGGACTTGAGCTTAAATACGCTCTAAGTTTAGATACTCATTTTGCAGCTGCAGGATTTATTATACCTTAAAAAAGCAAAGCCAGCCCCTACACTTAGGGGACTGGCTTTTTTTAAATTCCTCGGAGGGAGAAATTTTATTAACTTTTAATTTAAACTAATTGACTTCTGCCTCTACCTTCTTCATAGCCTTAATAATCATCTCTTCTGTAACTTTAATCGGCATTTTTAGCATTACTGTATCGTTAACCGATTTGGCCGCTGTTTTTTCAAGATTTTCTTCAGTAAAGGGCAGTCCCAGACCTTTAAATGAGGGAACCAACCCCAGCTGACTAAAGAAGTCAATTACATCATCTATATATTCCTGCGATTTTTCTTCTAAATAGAGCTGGACAATAATTCCATAACCAACTTTTAAACCATGTAAAAGTTCATGTGATTCGGGAATTGCGGTCATGCCATTGTGAATACCGTGGGCTGCTGCTCCCCGGGAGGTATTCTGGCCCAGGCTCTGAATAATTGTAGTCAGATAAATATTTAAATCAATAACTTCTTTTAGCTCTGGACCCAGTTCATTATTTTCACACTGCTCAACAGCTGTAATCGCCTCAGTCCGCATCTTATTATATAAAATTTCTGCCAGATTCATAGCGACTACTGTTTCCAGACTGGGATCTTCTATTCCACTGGCTACAGCCTTACCCTCATACCACTTGGCAAGAGAGTCTAAAATACCAGATTTTAGATATTTGGCCGGTGCTTCCGCTATAATCTCAGGGTCAACCATTACCAGGCGGGGGTTTTGAGTCATAAAATAATCCCGCTCAAACTGGCCGTCCTCTGTATAAATCACGGCAAAGGCTGAACCAGCAGCACAGGTAGCTGCAATTGTCGGCACTGCTGCCACCGGGAGGCGCAGATCTTCGGCAGCTGCTTTGGCAGTATCGATTGCCTTTCCTCCCCCGACCCCAATGATCAGATCGGCATTCATCTTCTCTGCTTTTTCTTTTATAATCTCCATATTTGACTGGGAAACTTCACCTTTAAAAACATTTTTCTCCCAGTAAATTCCGTATTCATCTAAAGACTCAGTTAGTTCATTTTCTGCAGCTTTAAGTGCTCGCACACCACCACTGATTAAAACTCTTTCTCCCCATTCACTGACATAGGCTCCGGCCTTCTTTAAAATACCTTTTTCGTTGATATACTGAGCCGGTGCAGCCTGCAGATAAGCAGTCTGGGGGTCTAAGTGAACTTTGTTAGCCATATTTTTCACCTCATTTTTAAAATTATTGCCTTTAAATTTAATAATTTATTTTTAAGCTAGCTATGAATTATTCCAGACCGATATAAGCTCCTTTTGCAGCCGGTACAGCATGGCGGACATATAAGCCTAAAGTACCCCGGTTAAATTTAGGCTCAGGCTGCTGCCACTTTTCTCTTCTGGCAGCCAGGATTTCATCTATTTCTGCCTCAGTTTTTTCTTCGCCGGCTATACCGATTACATTTAACTTCCGCTCCGGAATATTGATTTCTAAAAGATCTCCATCTTCAACCAGTGCTATTGGACCACCATCAACTGCTTCGGGTGAAACATGCCCAATTGCCGGCCCGCGGGTGGCACCGGAGTAGCGGCCATCTGTAATTAAAGCTGTCGAAGTATTTAAAACTTCATCTGAAGCTATGGCCTCACTGGTGTAAAACATTTCGGGCATTCCGCTTCCCTTTGGTCCTTCATAACGGATGATTACTGCATCACCGGAGACAATTTCTCCAGATAAAACAGCCTCTAAGGCCTCTTCTTCTGTATCAAAAGCCTTTACCCGACCGACAAACTCGTGCATTTCTGGCTCAACTGCTGAATGTTTAACAACCGCACCCATCGGGGCCAGATTACCTTTTAGAATTGCCACCGAGCCTTCTTGATTTAGAGGGACAGCAGCAGGATAAATCACATCATCCGGCAGGTTGGCAGGAGCTTCACTTTCCATATATTTTAGATAACTATCAAATTTTTCAAGTTCTGCAAGATTCTCAGCCAGAGTTTTTCCGGTTACTGTCAGCTGATCTAAATGCAGATAATCTTTAAGTTCCTTCATTACTGCCGGCAGTCCACCTGCATACCAGAAATAATGGGTCGGATACTGACCGCTTGTTTTAACATTGGCGATAAAGGGTACTCGGCGGTGAATTTCATCAAATTCATCCAGCTCAATTTCGATACCATACTCATGGGCGATAGCCGGCAGGTGGAGCAGGGCATTGGTCGAGCCGCCGATAGCTGCATGGATCATTATCGCATTTTCGAATGACTTGCGGGTAATAATATCTGAGGGTTTTAAACCTTTTTTAACCAGTTCAATTAGATAATGGCCTGACTCTTTTGTCATCGCTTCTAAAGCAGGGCTGGTAGAAGGAACTAAAGCTGCCCCGGGAAGTGCAAGCCCCAGAGCTTCTGCCATCAGCTGCATTGTGGAAGCTGTACCCATAAACTGACAGGCACCACAGCTTGGGCAGGCAGAGTACTGATACTGTTTAAATTCCTCTTCTGTAATCTCACCCCGCTGCAGTTCGGCAGAATAGGTACCGATCATTTCCAGGGTTAAGCCGTCAGGCCCCGGAGCCATCGAGCCACCCGGAATGTGCACAGCCGGTAAATCAAGGCGCATGATTGACATCAGATGAGCAGGCACCGATTTATCACAGCTGGAAAATAAGGCAATTCCATCATAAGGTGCTGCCATCGCCTGAATCTCAACCATATTGGCGATCATTTCTCTGGAAACAAGGGAATAATTCATCCCATCATGGCCCTGAGCTATACCATCACAGATATCTGAAGTCGTCATTCTACTTCCCATTACTTCATTTAATTTTAATTCTTCTTTTAAGATATTTACGTATTTATCAAGATGAAAACTTCCCGGGTGGCCATTACCATATGTATTGGCAATTACAATCTGCATCTTATCTAAGTCTTCTGCCTTCCAGTCCATTCCCATCCGCAGAGCATCAATTTCTGGTCCCTGTTTTCTAATTTCCTGACTTCTTAGCAATCAAACCAACTCCTTTTAAATATTTCAGCATAAATTAATTTTTAGCGCATTAAATTAGGAATAAACATTACCAGCTGGGGAAAAGCAATTAGTAATCCCAGCACTGCCAGCAGCGTAAATAAGAAGGGCAGTATTGATTTAACCAGGTCCTCCAGCGTGATATTAGCAACTCCAGTGGCAACATATAAAACTGTTCCTACGGGTGGAGTAATCAGTCCAATTCCTAGGTTGATTGACATAATAACTCCAAAATAGACCGGATCAATACCAACCTGTTCCATTACCGGCAGTAAAATTGGGGCTAAAATTAACATTGCAGGAGTTAAGTCCATTACAAAACCAACTAAAAATAGTAAAACATTTGTGATTAATAAAATTCCGAGTGTAGAGTCAGTCAGATTTGTCAGCATTGTTGCCAGATTAAAGGGAACTCGAGCAACAGTTAAAAGCCAGGCAGTAACCATAGCCATTCCACATAAGAAAAGAACGATTGCTGTTGTTTTGGCTGTGGCCAGTAAAATATCAGGCAGATCTTTAACTGTAACCTCTTTGTAAACAAATAAAGCCAGCAGAAGTGCCACAAAGGCTGCTACGGCTCCGGCTTCAGTTGCTGTAAATACTCCACCTAAAATTCCACCTACTACTAAAAAGGGAATAGTTAAAGCAAGAGCTGCTTCCTTAAAAGTATCCCAGAGTCTTTTTAAAGTGAATTCTGCAACCTGTTCTGAATCTACAATATGACCATAATCGTGTTTTTTGGTTGTAAAATAGGTTGTGGCCATTAAAGATAGACCAACAATTATTCCAGGAATAATTCCGGCCATAAATAACTGAGCAATGGAGGTATTAGTTATTATACCGTAAAGAATAAAAGGAATACTTGGTGGAATAATAATTCCAATTACAGCTGAAGAAGCTGTGATAGCTGCCGAATAATCTGCCGGGTAATCCTGCTCAATCATCGGAGGAATTAAAAGCCCGCCAATGGCTGCTGTATCAGCAATTGCAGAGCCCGAGATTCCACCAAAAAACATACTGGCCAGGATATTTACATGACCCAGACCACCTGTAATATGACCAACTATTGCATCAGCAAAGTTTACCAGCCTCTTAGCAATACCACCGTGATTCATTATCTCCCCCACAAACATAAAAAATGGTATAGCTAAAAGTGGAAAACTGTTCATCCCGGAAATCATCTTAGCTGGTAGAACCATAAACTGTAAATCCATCGCACTCATGATTGCGATATTTGATAATCCCAGTGCAAAAACAACTGGAATCCCAGTCAGCACAAATAAAAATAAAGTTCCTAAAAATAACCAGAGCATTATTGAGCACCCCCACTTTCGTCAATTACTTCGAATTTTTCTTTTTTATCTTCTCTAAATAAATTTATATGTTTTTTTATTTTAAATAAGTTAATGACCATCATCAGCAGTCCACTGACTGGAACTACAGAATAAACAAGAGTCATTGGAATATATAAGGCCGGTGAAACATTGGTTGCTGAAGTAGCAACAATATAACCATAATATGTTATAATAGCTAAAACTGACATAATAAAAATATCGGAAATAATACTCACGAGATTTTGTGCTTTTGCAGACGGAATTTTGGCAATCACAAAATTTAAGCCTACATGATCATTGGTACCATAAGCCAGTACAGCACCCAAAAAAGAAATCCAGATAAAAACAAATCGAGCCAGTTCATCTGCCCAGCCCAGAGAGTTATTTAAAACAAAACGGCTGAAAACATTGGATCCTACTATTACAAACATTGTAATAGTTAAAGCAATCAGAATAAATTTATAAAAACCAAAAAATATCTTAAAAAGTTTACTATCCTTCATATCTTCTTCCCCCCAAAGTTTATATTAAATAAGAGGGGATTTTTCCCCTCTTATTTATATATTCTGTTGAATTTCAGTCCTCTTAATTACTGCTGAGCCTGAAATTCCTTAACCTGCTGCTGTACAGATTCTACTAAATCTGCACCAATTTCTTCTTTAAACTGATCATATACAGGCTGAACTGCTTCCTGGAATTCTGCTTTCTGCTCAGGAGTTAGAATAGTTACTTCCATAACATCTTTTAACTCTTCTAAGTATTCAGCATTCATAGCTCTATTAGTTCTTCTGTTGTGGTGCTTTGCTTCTATAGCTGCAACTTTAACTACCTGTTGTAAATCTGTAGGCAGCTTGTCATAGAACTGCTTGGAAATCATTAAAACAAATGGAGAATATACGTGACCTGTGTCTGTTGTATAGTCCTGAACTTCATAGAAGTTCTGTAAGTAAATTGTACCCCATGGGTTTTCCTGACCGTCTACAACACCCTGCTGCATAGCTGAGAATAATTCACCAAATGCCATAGGTGTAGGGTTAGCTCCCATTTCTTCCCAGGCAGCTAAGTGCATAGGATTTTCCATAGTTCTAACTTTTAAACCCTCAACATCTTCAGGAGATTCAACAGGTCTTACACTATTTGTTAACTGACGGTATCCATTTTCCCAGTAAGCTAAGCCGACAATACCTTCATCTTCTAACTGCTTTAACAGATCCTGACCAACTGGTCCGTCAAGCACATAATCTGCCGCTTCGTGAGTTGGGAATAAGAAAGGCAGGTCAAATACTTTAAAACCATTTACAAAAGGAGCAATTGGAGCAGTAGATGGACAGGTCATCTGCTGAGTACCCATCTGCAGTGCTTCCATCATTTCTCTATCGTCACCAAGCTGACTGGAGTGATAAAGATTAACTTTAATTTCGCCGTTACTTCTTTCTTCAACTAACTTTTTAAAGTATTCCAGTGACTTATACTGGGCTGACTTGTCATTAAGACCGATACCAGCGTTAATTGTGTATTCCTGGGCAAATGAACTGGCAGTAAAGGTTAAGACTAATAAAAGAGCAAGTGATAAACTAAACATTAATTTTTTTCTCAAGATAATTTCCCCCTAAATAGTTTGTTGTTATTTTTTAATAATTTTTAATTCTAATTGATTCCAAAATGCTAATTTTATTAATCTGTGATTTTCATTATTCAAAATTTAACTCCCTTATTTTCGCACCACCTCCATCATTTTATTTTTATAAGGGCTTATAGGATTATAAACTTGCTCCTTTTTTACTTATTTATCTTGATATATCCACAACCCTGTTGCCGGATTATTGATATAAAAGATCTCTTC
>QBLP01000034.1 GCA_003070825.1 Halanaerobium sp.
GATCAGAAGTATCTAAACATCTATTTTTTTAATATTTCTTTGAATTCCTGATCAAAATATTTATTTTCCAGTTCAGAAAGACATTTTTGAGCTTCTTTTCTAAAATCAGAAAATTTTTTAGTTAAAATCCTACCTTTCTCCGTAAGTTCAGAGCCTCCACCACTGCTGCCGCCCACTTTTTTGTTCAGTAATTTAAATCCCAGCCTTTTTTCAAGCTTTTTTATCAGCTTCCAGGCCTGACTGTAAGACATATTAATTTCAGCAGCTGCCTGGCGTAATGAACCCAGCTGATCAACAAGTTCTAAAATCTGGCAGGGCCCATCACCAAAAAGTCTTTCCTCTTCTTCCAGCCATAATTTATAGTTTAAGCGCATTATTTCTCCCCTCTTTGAAATATTAAGCCTACTGAGATTAATCTTTTAGAACTCTCAGTTTATAATTATTTTCTTTATATTTTTGATAATCTTTTTTTAAATCTAAATCAACTGTAATTTCTGGCTGATCAGATGAATAATGAAAGATTTTATCAGGGAATACTGCAAAAAGATTGCGCAGTCCCCCTTCTCCTTTAAGTTTTAGAGCTTCCTCCCTAAAACAGTTTTTTATTAACACTGGATGACCCTTCTGTCCCTGATATTCCGGTAAAAATATATCTGATTTTAACTCCAGGCATTTTTGATAAAATTCTTTATAGATTTCAGGACCAATAAAAGGCTTATCTGCAAGTGTAAAAAGCAGATACTGATTATCCTGCGGCAGTTCATAAAGTGCTGCTTTGACTGAAGACATCATTCCCCGCTTATAATCATCATTTTCTATAATTTTAAGAATTCCACTCTTCAGTTCAGAATAATATTTTTTCTCTAAGTAGCTTCTTATTCTCTTTTTTTGCGCCCCAATAACAACTTTAAGCTCTTCATCCACAATTTCAGCAGCCAGTAAATTATCAATGGTTTTCCCCAAAATAGTGTTTTCTCTCTCCCATTCAAGAAGCTGCTTTAATTCTCCCATCCGTTTTGCTTCGCCAGCTGCCAGAACTACTGCTGTCAGCATAATTAATCTTTCACCGGAACCCAGATGGAAAAGCCCTTTTCAGCATTACCCTTTACTTTAAACTGACCATTAGCATCACTATCTGTTTTAACTTTTTCTTCAATATTTCCTGTGTAATCATAATATTCGGTATTTGCTTTCCCAGAATTAACAGTCTTTTCTATAATTTCACCATTTTCATGCTTGGTAATCATCATTACCAGACCACTGCCCGGATGATCCTGATCACCACTGCGGATATAAGAATAGGTATCTTTATCATTAGACTCACTCTCAAAGGCCTCACCATAGGCAAATTTTTTACGGGCTTCAATCAATTTATCTATGACTTCCTTTAAACCAAAATTATGATAATCTTTCCAGAAGACTTTAGGGACCCCATCTTTACGCATTAAGATATAGCAGTAAGCCTGAAACTTGCGCTGGGCAACAGCTTCTGTACCATATTCATTCGCTGTATCTCTTTCTGTATCGTGATTTTCAATAAATGTTATTGCTCGGTGTTTATAGCCCTTTCTATTAACCAGTCCTTTTGCTCCCAGCCAGCGCATATCTAAATTACCATGCATTAGCTCTATAAACCTTTCTCTTAAGGGAAAATCAAAAACATGTAATTTAGGATGATCTATAGCCTCTAAATAATCAACTAAGGTATCAACATCATTAATCCAGGCCTCTCCAATATAAAACAACTCTTTATCCGTAGATTTATCTGTTTCTGTTATAAAGTCATGAATCATAGAATTGTCGACATGTTTACTGGCATCAAAACGAAAACCGTCAAAGCCTATCTCATTAATTATCCATTTTCCCCAGTTTATAGTATCCTCACGCACTGCCTGATTTTGATAATCCAGATTAGCTCCCATTAAAAAATCTTCATCAAAAGAATCATCCCATTCTTTTGAATCAAAAAGCATTTTCTTTTGTTCTTTAGTTATTTCATTCCAATCTGTACCGTCAAAACAATTCCAATCGAATTTTAAAGAGCTGTACTTATCACCTCTACCGGGAAAATTAAATTTTGTCCAGACTTCTGCCTCAGAACAGTCTTTTAACTTAACTTTTTCTTTTTCATCAGCTCCCATTCGGTGATCTAAAACTGCGTCATATAATAATTTTAAATCATATTTATGCAGCTCTTCTACAGCCTTAAGCAGTTCTTCTTTGGTTCCGTACTTTGTTCTTTGAGATCCTTTCTGCTCAAACTCCCCTAAATCCCAAAGATCATAGGTGCCGTAGCCAACATCTTTAACTCCTCCAGCCCCTTTATTAGCAGGAGGAAACCAGAGTAGGTCAAAACCAGCCTCACTTATCTCTTCTGCTCGCTCAGCTAAAAGATTCCATAAATTAGCCTCTTCCGGATATTCTTCTGCATATTTACCGGTATTCATCTCCCAGTAAAAAGTCTGCAAAATAACAGGATTTTCCACAATAACTCCTCCTTAACATACTATTTAGTCTTTCTTTTTTAATTATCTAAAAATTTAAAAAATAACTTTCCTTATTAATTATCTTATCACAAAATGAATGTTATTTACATTAAAATCTATTTTGCAAAAAAATATTCCAGTTTAAAATTATTTAGACATAATTCGACAGGTTCACGGTGCGTGAACATAAATGAACATAAACGAACAGAAATAAACAGTTATAAAGGATAAAACCCCGCCCAGAACCCTGGACGGGGTAAGTTGTCTCAGTTTATACAGTTTTAAACTCTATAACTTAACAACGTTTTCAGCTTGTGGACCGCGGTCGCCTTCAACGATTTCGAATTCTACTTCTTGTTCGTCTTCAAGTGTCTTGAAACCTTCGTCCTCAATAGCTGAGAAGTGTACAAATACATCGTCGCCATCTTCTCTTTCAATGAAACCATAACCTTTTTTCGCGTCAAACCATTTTACTTTACCTGTGTAAATCATATTAATTCATTCCCCCTAGGAATAATTCTATATTTGGGGTTCGTTCAGTTAAAACTTCACCCATCGATAATTATTATAGCATAAGAAAAAATCCATTTCAAGGGTTTATTGCTGAGAGTTTATCGACAATTTAATTCAAATTTCCAGCCCAGTTATTCTAAATTCCTGTAAAATTTAACCATGTCTCTTCCCGCACCTTTAGCAATATATAAAGCAGTATCTGCCTGTTTAATTAGCTTTTCTGCTGAATATTTCCCTTCCTGATTGACAGCGACTCCAATTGAAACAGTAACCTTAAGCTTCTGATTTTCAAATTCAACTTCCAAATTTCTAATTTTCTGCATCAAGCGATTAATTACTCTGGAGAGAGTATTTTGATCAACCAGATTAAAGTAGATTACAAACTCTTCTCCCCCATAGCGGGCTACAATATCATCTTCTCTAATTTCCGACTTTAAAACCTCCGATAATTTTCGCAGCACCTGATCTCCTGCCTGATGGCCGTAGTGATCATTGAAATCCTTAAAATTATCTATATCCATAATTGCCACCGAATACTTTTCTCCTGCTTTCTCCTGCAGCTGATTATGAAAGTAAGAGTGATTGTAGAGGTTGGTCAGCCCATCAGTTACCGAAAGCCTTTTTACCTTATTGTGATTTAAAGCATTACGAATGCTGACCCGGATCTGATTAGCCAGAGTTCTGATAAACTTTTTCTGGTTTTCATTAATTAACTGCTGATACTTAGACTGCATTGCATATAATATACCCTGATAATCGTTTAGATTAATCGGTATAGCAATTAAAGTCTGAATATCTTCAAATAAATCAACTTCATTTTCTATCAAAATTTGATCTGAAGCAGCAATTTCTTTATAATGGCCCTTCAAATAAAAATACAGCTCACTGTTTTCTTTGACATTTATATTTTTCACCATTTTTAACTGATTTTCATCTCTTTTGAAGATAACTGCAGCTGACATTCCCATTGTACCCACAATTATATCCAGAATTCTTTCATAAAGGAGGTCCAGATCAAGAGTAGAATAGAGAAAATCAGAAGTCTGCTCCAGGGTTGAAAGGCTGGCTAAGTTTCTTTCTAAACTCTCATATAAAATTGCTTTTTTTAAATAATTTGGAATCTGCTCTATAAATAGATGGTTCTTTTTAATATCATAAAGGTCAATTTCATCACTTAAAATAATCAGCAGAGCCTCCACTTCTTCAGTTAGAGGAATTAAAAAAGCGTTTTTAAAACCGAGGATATTATTTCGGCTGCTAATTTTTTGCGGCCGCTGCTGCCAGAAAGCCTTAAATGTGTTATAAGCCTCTACCCCCAGACTCTCATCAAGGTAAATTTTGGTAAGGTTTTCGGCCTCTTTAAGCACTATCCCACCCGTATAATTTTCGTTTTCAAAAATCATTTTAAAAAGGCTGGCCGCTGTTTCTTCTACTTTATGGTTTCCAGTAGCCTGATTGGCTTTCCGCATCTTATCATTGATCATTTCCAGCTCCGAAACAACTTTTTTTGATAAGTGAAAAAGATGCTCTATTTTTAGATCTGGTTTCTCTGTATCAAATTCAATCTTTTTATGTACAACTTCCTTCTTTTCGCTTAAGTAAAGTACTGTGGTTGTAATATTTAAATACTCATAGCTGCTGTCTATAATTCCATATTCTCCATTGGTACTAAAACCAGCTTTAGGAGAAGGAACAACTTTAATTTCTTCACCTAAATTAGAATCCAGGGATTTTAAATACTGACTTCTGCCGGAACAGGAATAAATTAATGAAATCTCAGGGTGAAAGTCAAGCCTTTTTTGGAGCCGCATTGAATTTGCTAAAATTTTATTTAAACTCCCATAGGAAATTTTAACTCTATCTCCTACTTTAAGCTCACCCGAAAATCTAATTCCATCATCTACTGCCTCAATAGCAGAGCGGGCATTTTTAAAACCGCGATTAAAAACCAGCGGAAATTTTGTAACTGCAGCAGAAGGAAGTTTACTTTTAATATCTTCACCCAGAAATTCAGAATATACCTGGAAAATATTTCTGCCGTCAAGTTCGTAAACCACCTGATTTTCTGCTCTGGTGATCTCCATTTCGCGGCTGATGCTGTCCCAGCCCATACTGTAATTCCAGTTTGCCTTCAGCTGGCTTCCATTTAAAATCAAAGCCAGACTGCCTTTTTTTATTATCCCCGTTTTATCGAAAACATAACCTGAATCATTTTCAGCGCCCGAAGCTGCCTGACCGCCTGCAATTACAGGTTTAAAACTGCACTTATTTAGCTCTTTAACCAGCAGATCTCCGTTATTATACTGGTCATCAGAAAAAATTATTATTGCCTTAGTGTCCTTTTCAATCTCTTCCATAATTAATCTGGCATTTTCTCTACTTTTCGATTCGGTTCGCAGAAGTTTAAAACTGCTTTTTTCAAAGCGCACTGCCACAGCGTTTAAGGAACTTAGGCTAACTTTGTTTTCAGAGATTACTTCTTCTGCACTGGCACCCATTAATGTGGAAAGGGGTAAATAGCGGTTAAAAGCAGCTATTAATTTTTTATTTACTAACTCAGATCTGGCTGAAAAAACCTGTACTACCTGAGCAGGATCATCTTTTAATGATTTAAAAAATTTTATTAACTCGTCTGAACTCTGACATTGTTTTCTTTCTACCTGCAATTTCTACACCCTTCCACTAAAAAATAAATTTCTTTTAAAAAGTATTTCATTATTAAAACTGTTCACTTAATTCTTTTCTCGCTCAATATGTAAATTCCTGCAAAAAAGGAAAAAAATAAAGGGGCTACCATCATGATAGCCCCTTAAAAATACTAATTAGTTAAATTATACTATTTTTCGACAGATCCCGTCACTTCCTTATTTTTCACTATATTTAAAAGTTTTGCGATCTTTAAATTCTTCTTTTTTACCCTTATTCCATTCAGATACCGGGGAAAGATACCCCACAACTCGAGAATAAACCTCACACTTTTGTTTTTTAGCCATTTTAATGCCTCCTCTTAAATTAATTTTTCTGATCTTAAGCTACCAATATATTTGCTGTCTCCCTTTCTACACTGAAAATAGACAGCTGCCGGCAGCAATGCCGGCTCAAATTCAATCTCTAATTTGGACATCAGCCAGGTGCTTTTCAGCCTCCAGTTTAAATTCATCTAGCTCTGAAGGAGCAAAAGAACGTGAATTTCTCAGTTCAGGTGCCGGTGTATTTACCGGTCTGAAATTCTGAATGAAATATTTGGCGGCTCCTTCAAGCTGACGGGAAATTTCTTTAATTTCTTCAGTGTTATGCAGACCGGGAACCACGGTGGTTCTGAATTCATAGTCTAAATCAGAATTAATAATCAGCTCAACAGATTTTTTAATTTCTGCAACCAGTCCCTCTGGAGCCAGCTCATCGTAGTTGGACCAGCTGAATTTAATATCAACTGCCAGGTAATCGATCAGCCCAACCTCCAGCAGCTCTTTTAGCTTAGACGAGCTGCTGCCATTGGTGTCCAGCTTAATTAAAAGATTATAATCCTTTTTTATTTTCTGCATAAACTTTTTTAAATCTGGCTGCAGCAGCGGCTCTCCTCCGGTGATTGTCACTCCATCCAGCAGTTCCTTCCGCTGTTTAAGAAAGTCGAAAAAATAATCTTCCGGCATCAACTCCTGCTCAGCTGGTATTTTCATTGGAATCAGCTGACTGTTATGGCAGTAAGGGCAGTAAAAGTTGCAGCCCTGAGTAAAGACAACCGCCGAAATTTGATCTGGAAAATCGATAACTGAAGTTTTCTGTAATCCTGCCAGTCGCATTTATTCCACTTCACTTTCTGCTTTAAGCTTCTCTCTGCGGTTTTCTTCCGCTTCTGCTTCTGCCTCACATTTAGGACAGTACTCATGCTCTCCCGGCAGATAACCGTGAACTGGACAGATGCTGAATGATGGGGTTAGAGTATAATAGGGAAGCTTGAAATTTTCTGCAATTCTTTTAACCAGTTTTTTAGTGGCTTTAATGGAATCTATTTTCTCCCCTAGAAATCCGTGGAGTACCGTGCCCCCCGTATAAAGTGACTGCAGTTCATCCTGCAGCTCTAAAGCTGTAAAAACATCATCAGTTAAACCGACCGGCAGCTGAGTTGAGTTGGTGTAATAGGGATCTGCATCTTCTTTAACTACCCGCTCCTGATTGGCAGCAATTATCCGTTCTCCAAACTTTTCTCGATCCAGACGGGCAAAACGATAGGCTGTACTCTCAGCCGGAGTTGCCTCCAGATTATACATATTATCTGTTTCTTCCTGATACTGCTGCAGGCGCTCTCTCATCTTTTCCATTACTTGCTTAGAAAACTGCTGTCCTTTGGGAGTAGAAATATCCTTACCCATAAAATTGAGCAGAGCTTCGTTCATTCCATTGAGCCCAATTGTATTAAAGTGGTTTTTCCAGTACTGATCAAAGCGTTTCTTAATATCTCTCAAATAAAATTTTGCGTAGGGGTATAATCCCTGTTCAGTTAAGGTTTCTAAAACTTTACGCTTAACTTCTAAGCTTTCTTTTGCCTGGTCCATCAGATAATAGACTCTTTCCATAAATTCTTCCTTATCCTGAGCCTGATAACCAATGCGGGGCATATTTAGAGTTACCACACCTATGCTCCCTGTTAGAGGGTTAGCTCCAAATAAGCCGCCTCCTCTTTTGCGAAGCTCTTTGTTATCCAGGCGCAGGCGGCAGCACATACTTCTTGCGTCCTCAGGGTCCATATCCGAATTAATAAAGTTGGAAAAATATGGTATCCCGAATTTAGCTGTCATCTCCCAGACCGGATCCAACTTTTCATTTTCCCATTCAAAATCCTCAGTTATGTTGTAAGTTGGAATCGGAAAGGAAAACATTCTGCCCTTGGCATCACCCTCCATCATCAGCTCGGCAAAGGCTCGGTTGAGCATATCCATCTCCTCTTGAAATTCACCATAGCACTTTTCCTGATACTGACCCCCAATTATAACTGCCTGGTCTTCTAAATAACTGGGAACTTCAAGGTCCATGGTAATATTTGTAAAGGGAGTCTGAAATCCTACCCGTGTCGGAACATTCATATTAAATAAAAATTCCTGCATCGCCTGCTTAACTTCCTCATAATTAAGGCCATCATAGGCTATAAATGGAGCCAGATAGGTGTCAAAGTTGGAAAAAGCCTGGGCTCCGGCGCTCTCACCCTGGAGTGTATAGAAAAAATTTACTATTTGCCCAAGTGCTGTCTTTAAGTGTTTTGGCGGGGCACTTTCAATTTTAGTTGGAACCCCTCTAAAGCCGCTTCTCAAAAGCTCTTCTAAATCCCAGCCGCAGCAGTAAACACTCAAATTACCAAGATCATGGATATGTAAATCACCACTGCTGTGCAGTTCAGCTGTTTCTTTGGGATATATCTCCTGCAGCCAGTACTGCCCTGTTACCTCTGAAGCAATATAATTATTTAAGCCCTGAAGCGAATAACTCATATTAGAATTTTCATTTACTTTCCAGTCACTGCGGTCTAAATAATCATCCATAATATTAACTGCATCAGCAAATAGCTTTTTGCTGTCCCTGAGTTTGCTGTGCTGCTCGCGGTAAAGAATATAGGCCTTTGCAATTTCGGCATAGCCCTTTTCTATCAAAACTTTTTCCACCAGATCCTGGATCTGCTCTACCTCTACTGTACCACCATTTTTAAAAAATATTTTTAAATAGGATAATACCTCAGCAGTTATCTCGGCAGCAATTTTAGGATCAGCCTGATCCACTGCTGCAGCTGCTTTTCCTACAGCATTTACAATCTTTTCTGATTTAAATTCTACCTTTTTTCCGTCACGTTTTTTTACATAATCTAAATTCATAATTCCTCCTTTTTCGAACTTATGTTTGCTATATATTTAATTATTTCTCTGCTGCTTTAAATAGTCCTGCTTATTTCTAATTTTATTTTCAAAACTTATGTAAACTAAAAAAATCCCTCCGCACAGGCTCTGCACGAAAGGGATTAATAATTTAAGTTAGTTGTCAGAATTTTATTTAAAATTAGCTCGTTATTCTTAAGCCGAAATAAGCTGCAGTCTTTTGCAAACTATCTAAAAGTCTTAAATAATTTAGCTGCTGCCAGCAGTTTATTAAATAAAATCTGCTCTAACACCCCCTCATGACCCGTGAGTTTGTGGTGTTTATAAATAAAGGCAGGTCTTCCGGCTCGGTTCAGTTAATAATCAGCCTTCCCGGTTTTCCCAGTGGCAGTTTTGATTATCTTTAAACCTTACGGCGGCGGGACCGCAGAGGTTTTTCACCTCTTTCCCGTTTTAATCCAGCCAGTTATTTTTGCTCTTAACGCCAAAATAATGACTGAAACCCTTATTTAAAACTATTCAATTTTTAATCAACTGTTTTTATCTTAATACATCTGTCAGCAAATCACAAATATTTAACTTTTAATCTCTAAACAAATTTAAAGCTGAGCTTCAATTAAAGCTTAATTTTCTTTAAAATACTCACTTTTTGTTTTGAAAAAGATTCTGCTATAAATAAGCTTAAGCTAACTTTATTCATTACGGCCTTTAACCGCTACCGAGCCAAAATAAAATAGAGCTGCCGTAATAATAATTACTGCTCCTGAGGGCAGGTCATAATAATAAGAAAAAGTCAGACCGCTGAAGGAAAAAATTAGACCAAAAGCAACTGCAAGGCCCATAATCTTCTTCAGATCATCTGTATATAATCTGGCTGCAGCCGGTGGTGCAGTTAAAAGTGCAATAACCAGCACTATACCTACAACTCTGATTAAAATTACAATTGCCAGGGCAATCATAATAAAAAGAAAGTTTTCCAGCAAAGTTGATTTTACACCTAAAACTCTTAAAAACTCTTCATCAAATAAATAAGCTTTCCAGTAATTAAACAAACTCACTATAGCCAGCAGCATAAAAAATGTCAGGGCTCCCATCAGCCAGACATCGATTCTTCTAACTGTCAGGATATCACCAAATAAATAAGAAGAAATATCAGGTGGATAACCGGGTGTAAAACCAATAAATAAAACTCCAAGGGCCATTCCCAGGGACCAGAACATACCAATTAAAGTGTCTGAGCCTGTTCCAATTTTACGGCGGATAGAGGCAATTGCCAGAGAAGATCCCACTGCAAAAGCAAAAGCTCCATAGATAGGTTCAATATTTAAAAGATAGCCAAGCCCAATTCCACCAAATGATGTATGAGCTATACCTCCACTCAACATCACCAGCTTCTTTTCGACAATAATTGTCCCAATCAAACCACAGGCAATACTGGCCAGCACCGCTGCCGCAAAGGCATTCTGCATAAAATTATAATTCAAGATTGCTTCAATCATTATTTTCCTCCTCTCCGTGTGGTGCAAATACATGGTGAGGATGACCGTGAGCAATCAGATCAACCGGACAGCCAAAGACCTGTTCTGTTGTTTCCTGATCCAGATGCTTATCTCCATGATGATATAATTTCTCATTCAGACAGGCCAGACTGTCAAAATAGGAAGAGACTGCTGCCATATCATGAGTAACCACGATAATAGTCTTTTCCTTATTTAATTCCTTTAATAATTCATAAATTTGAGAGGTTGATCTGGCATCAACACTGGCTGTCGGCTCATCTAAAAGCAGTATTTTGGGCTCTACTGCAAGCCCTCTGGCAATCAGAACTCGCTGCAGCTGACCTCCAGAAAGTTTACCAATCTGTCTATCTTTTAAATGCAGCAGATTTAACTGCTCCAGCACAGCTTCCGCTTTTTTTATATCTTCTTTCTGATACTGATGAAAAAATCTGACTCTTCCTCCCAGTCTGGCCATTAAAACAACATCCAGTACGCTGATTGGAAAACTGCGGTCAAAATTAGAAATCTGAGGCACATAGCCAATCTGATCAACAACCTCATTTAGAGGCTGTCCTAAAACTTTAACTTTTCCTTCTTGTGGTTCAATTAGGCCCAGGATAACCTTAAGCAGAGTAGTTTTGCCACCACCATTTGGCCCAATAATTCCCAGAAAAGACCCCTCAGCAACCTTAAGATTAATATTTTTTAACGCTTCAACATTACCGTAATTTACCGAAATATCGTCTAATTCTACTGCATAAGTCATTACTGATCATCTCTCTGAGCAAGCTCTGCTGCCATTTTTTCGGCCATCTCTTTTAGATTTTGGATGTAGTTTTCAGACAGCGGATTTAACTGTACAATTTCTCCACCCAGTTCTTCTGCAACTGCCCTTGTTTTTCTACTGTCAATTTCAGCCTGATAAAATACATTTTTTATCCCTTTTTGAGCAGCATCTTCTATAACTTCCTGCAGATGCCGGGGACCAGGTTCCTTCCCTTCTTCCTCAATCGCCATCATTTCCAGACCGTAATGCTCAGTAAAATAGCCAAAAGAAGGATGATAAACTAAAATTACCTCACCCTGATGTGGACTGAGTAACTCTTTATTTTCCTGATCAGCTGCAGCCAATTTTTCCAGATAGCCTTCAGTATTAGACATAAATTCTTCTTTATAATCAGGTAATAATTCTATTAACTGATCCCTCATAATCTCCACCATAGATTCCACTCGAGCTGGGGAAAGCCAGATATGCGGATCACGTCCTTCCTGATGGCTGTGTCCGTGGTCAGCATCTGTTGAATCTTCTTCTGACTCAGCAGAATGATCAGCTTCCTCTTCGCTTTCATGTTCCTCTTCTCCGCTAAAATAGCGGTGAGGATGATCAGCTTCTATTTCTTCAAATAACTTTACAACTTTAAGCCCAGTCATTTCCTCTGCCCTGGGTAAAATATTCTGCATATCTGCAGGTACTCCCATCGAAAAATAAAGGCTGGCTTCATTAAAAGCCCTCATTTCTGACGGAGATGGAGCATAATTAGAAGGACTAAAGCCCTTCGGAATCATTGCTACTACTTCCACTCTCTCACCAGCAATTGCCTCGACCATTTCTATTTGCGGCACTATTGTCACTGCCACTGTTGTCTCTGCAGCTACTGCTGAAAATGGTGCTACCAGTAATATGATTAAAAATAGTGAAAGTGAGAGAATCTTTATCTTTTTATTCATTTTCATCACCTCATTTTAGATTCTAAACTTTTAAGTAGAGCTTCCGAATTAGCCTTAAAACTATCCACTCCACTTTCTATAAACAACTCCAGCAGATATTTTAAGCTTTCTCTTTCCAGATTCTCTTCTAAAAACTCTGCCCCGGCTGTGATATCTGCTGCTGCCTCATCTAGAATCAATTTATTTAACTCAGGTTCTTTAATTAATTCTGAGATATTATTTAATATTTTCTTAAACTGCTGCTCATCCAGCAGATCGGAAGAAATTAATTCAAGCTCTTTAAAAAGTCTCTTTAATTCCTGATTGACCCCTTTAAATTCAACTTGACTTAAAAGCTGCTCCATCTCTGCTTTAATTAAATTTTCTGCCAGTAAATTTTTCAATTTCAGCAGCAGCTGTAATTTTTGTTCCAGATTTAAATGCTCTTTAATAAAATATTCAATATTAGCTGCTTTGATTTCCAGTTCCAGGGAGAATAAATCTTCATTTTTTGACTTCAAACTCTGATCCATCAGGTTATTTATCTCATTCTCACTTAAATAAAAGACTTCAGTTATTAAATTTGATCCCTGACTGGAAGCAAAAAAACCTCTTAAAAGCTGTCCTAAATCAATCTTCTCCCTGCTGAAAAGCTCGCTATTTCCAACATTTTCTATCAGATCAAGATAAAGATTTTCCAGCCTGGATTTTTTTTCAACAAAATACTCTTCATTTAAACGCCTAAAGACTCTTTTGGTAACAGAATCAACAAATTCATCCAAATCAGCCATATAAATAGCTCCTGAAATTAGAGTGTTTTTTAAGAGCCCGCCTTTTTTCTCTTTTTCCGCCTCAATAATCTCATCTTTTTTGAAATTAATCAGTTGAGCTGCTCTTTCTTCTTTTTGAATTAAAAACTCTAAACTCTGATCCAGATAGTTATCGGATTCTGCTTTTAAAACATCTATTATTTTTGCTTTTAAATCATAATCAATTTTAGTATTTAAAAGTTCAGGCACAATAAGGCTGAAAAATGGATAGAGCTCTTTATTCTTCAATAAATTCTTTAGCTGGGCTGAATTGAGATTAAATTTATAGCTTCCGGCTGCAGCTGCAGTTAATTTTGTCAGATCAAGTTTTGCAATTAACTGTTCCTGCATTCCAGAAAAGTCTGATTTGTTATTTAGATAATTTCTGATGACTTCTGCAAAATTAATCCCAGATATTTTTTTATCCAGATACTTATTTAACTTCTGATTGAAAGGAGCTGCTGCTTTTTCTAAATCTTCAGCTTTAAGCTTTAAAACTAGCTCATCTATTTTAGCCAGAGCCTCAGCAGCCAGCAGTTCATTGTTTTCTTTGATCAGCTCAAAAAACTGCTGATAATTATTCTGGTCAAAATATTCCAGAATAGTTTCTTTTATCTGGCTGCGATTTTTTTCGATAATTTCTGCCGCAGAATCTGCTTTAAGCAGCTCTTTTTCTACAAATTTACCCATCGAATCAGCAAAACGACCTCTATTTTTAGCTACAACTCCAGGTGTAAATGGAATTCCAACACCTGCAATTTTCTTTTCCTGGTAGGGATGAAAAATCATCCAGATGGCCAGCACATTTGTCAGCCAGCCAACACCACCATATAAAACAGCAGAACTTAAATAATTAAGCCAGAGAGGTGCTGAATTAAAAACTGCCGCCTCCGCACCACTGAGAGAAAATATGAGTCCTGCTGCCGCACCTAAAACTGCACCTAAATAAGTTATTGGCTTTAATTCCTTACCCATAAAGTCCTCAATTGCCTGCTGAACTTCCTGGTCAGAAAGCTGGTGTAAATTTGCTGCTGCAGCCTGGGCAACCCGACCTTCTATTAGCTCAGGTAGATTATTATAAAAGAAAGCTGTAATTGAATCAGTTAAGTTAATAACAGTTTCTTCACCTTTTAGTAATTGATAAAGTTC
>QBLP01000278.1 GCA_003070825.1 Halanaerobium sp.
GGTCTGATATCACCGGCAGAGTTTATTCCTGTTTTAGAAAATTCTCAGCTAATTAAAAAAGTAGGTCTAATTGTTATTAATAAAGTAGTTAAAAGTATAAAAAACTGGCTGAATTCCGGTTTTAAAGTTGTTCCAATTTCTATTAATCTGTCCGCCAGACAGCTTGAAGATAGTAACCATCTGCAGAGTATTTACCAGATTATAGAAACTGCTGGTATAGATAACAACTTAATTAATTTTGAAATTACAGAATCTAGTGCCATGGATGATGTTAATCACAGCTTAAAAGTAATGAACAAAATGAAGGAAAAGGGATTTTCTATTTCCATTGATGATTTTGGGACGGGATATTCGTCATTTAGTTATCTGCAGAAATTTCCAATTGATTATCTTAAAATCGATATTTCATTTATCCGGAATATGACCTTAAGTGATGATGGCAGAAATATTGTGGAATCAATAATTAATATTGCTCATCTTTTAAAATTAAAGACTATAGCTGAAGGTGTAGAAAAAGAAATTGAATTAGAATCTCTTAATCAGCTTAATAATGATATTATTCAGGGATATTATTTTAATCCACCAATGCCGGAAGTTGAGCTTGAAAAAATATATAGTGATAAATAAATATTTAAATTATTAAAGACCGCTCTTTTTTAAGAGCGGTCTTCTGCAGTTTTATCTATCTATTTGATTTTAGATAATTAAGTTAAATGACTTCTTCTGCTTTTTTACCAAAGAAACTAACAATCAGGTAAAGAACGATAAGTCCTAAAGGTAATAGGTAAACAGATGACAGTCCAAAGCCAGCTGGTAAAAAGCCGAATAAAGCAGCTACCAGTCCAACTGTTAAAGCATAAGGCATCTGAGTGCTGACATGATCCATATGATCAACAGCAGAGGCTGTAGAAGACATGATAGTTGTATCAGAAATTGGTGAACAGTGGTCTCCCATTACACTTGCTGTTAAGACAGCAGCAATTGTAGGCAGCATTGGTATTCCAATTGAGTTTGCAAGAGGAATAGCAAGCGGCATTACAATAGCTACAGTTCCCCAGGAACTTCCAATTGTAAAGGCAATAAATGCAGAAAAAGCAAAAATCACCATCGGAACAATTTCTGGAATAATGTTTCCTTCTAAAATACCTACTAAGTAATTTGCAGTTCCTAAATCTTCGGTAATACTACCGATAGACCAGGCTAAAACAAGGATTAAACAGGCAATAAACATTGATTTTGCTCCATCAATCCAGCCGTCAACAGTTTCGCTGATATTGAGAATCCCCTTAGAAAAAGAAAGAATTCCTGCGATAAAACTACCTGTAATGGCTGCCCAGAGAAGAACAATACTTGCATCAGCATTACCAAAAGCATCTCTAACTGAAGTTCCAGCTTTCAAACCACCGCCATTATACCAGAGGCCAATTAGAGTGATTAGAATAACTCCAATAATAGGTAAAAATGAATTGCTAAAGGTAAAACTTTTTCCTTCTGGTTGTTCAATTTCTTCCATTTCCTGAGAAACCATCGGAGTAGATCCCGGTCTCAAAGTTTCCCCAGTTGAGCGTGCTCTTTTTTCTGCCTTTAACATCGGTCCAAAATCTTTGGCAGTAAAGATAATTATTAAAGCAAAACCAAGTGCAAAAATACTGTAAAAACGATAAGGTATAGTTTGCACAAAGGTTCCATAAGCATTCATTTCCAGCCCGAGAGAATCAAAGCCATCTCTAATTACTCCAACTTCAAAAGCAATCCAGGTTGAAATTGGCACAATACTTGAAACTGCGGCAGCAGTTAAATCAACTATAAAAGCCAATTTTTCTCTTGAAATTTTCATTTTATCAGTTATTGGGCGCATTGTGTTTCCAACAATTAAGGTATTTGCGTAATCATCAAAAAAGATCAGAACTCCCATAAACCAGGCTGCAAGTTGAGTTTTAAGTACAGAATTTGCCTTTTCGGCAACATATTCACCGATAGCAATAATCCCGCCTGATTTATTAATTATCCCGATCATACCTCCCATTGCCAGTAAAAACAAAATAATACCGGCATTCCAGGAATCAGCAAGTGAAGCTAAAATATAATCATCCAGAGTATGCATAAAAGCAAAGATTGGATTATATCCATTTGTAATCAGTGCACCTGCAAAAACTCCTAAAAATAAAGACAGAACAACCTGTTTGCTCCACCAGGCTAAAATGATAGCCAGCAGTGGCGGCAGCAGAGAAATAATACCATAACTTTCCATAAATAAAGCCTCCTAGTTTTTGTTTTCTAAAAATTGAATAAAAGTTTTAGGGCATAAAAAATACCCGGCGATATGCCGGGTTAATAGCAAAAATCGCCTCATCCTTATTCTGAGATAGCACAACATAGTATAATACTATGACAGTTCTGTACATTTTATGTACAGCCCCAGCGGGATTTTTGAATCCTAAAAACCCCACTTCGGCAGAAAACCCTTTCATTCTAAATATAAACTGGATTCAAGCTTGAGTTTAGAATTACTGATTTTTTCTGCTCCTCTACCTCATCAATTAGATGAGGTATTTATTATGATTAGCAATAGCTAATCATTTCTCAATATTCAATTTCATATAAAATTATAACCCAGCCTGTAATTTATGTCAAGAAATCTGGAAAAAATTTTGCATTGAACAGGGTTTATAATATATAATAG
>QBLP01000279.1 GCA_003070825.1 Halanaerobium sp.
GTATAGGTAAAGTATACCATAATTGGATATGAAAATGAATTAATTCAGCTATATTAAATAAAAGAACAATAAAAACCCACACTAAATAGCGAAGAGGCAAAAGAAAAGAAAATATATTCTTAAAAAACATTGCAGAAGTAGTTAAGAATCGTCAGGCTGTCGCTGCCAAACTTAAAGCAGGAGAAATTAAATTGAGTTCTGCTGATTTTAAGGAAATAAAACTACCTGCACTGAGCCTTCATTATAAACGCAAGGTCGGCCCAGCACTAGGTCATCGAGACCGTCGCTGCTGTTAAAAATCAGAATATTAGGGAAGTTAAAGCTCTCTATAAACTATTTTTAAAATCTGGTTCTGAAAAAGATAATTTAGAATTTAAGGATAATCAGCCCATTTGCTATAATAATCAAAATTATAAAATTGATTACCATATAATCTCAATACCTCTTTATACAACTAAATGTCAGAGATTAGCCTTCCCTGTTAAGCAGACTGAAAGATTTGAAAAACTGCAGCAGCATATCGATAGTGGCTGCAAATTGGGTAAAGCCAGTCTCTTCTACAAAAAAGGCAAGTGGTATTTTGCTGTAACAATTAAAATTGAAGCTAAAAAAACCAATAATTCGAATCTAATGGGAATTGACATAGGACTTCGCCAATTAGCGGTTGCCAGTGTTAAAAATTCTCAAGGCAAAGAAATTAATCGCCAATTCCACAATGGTAAACAGGCAGGTTTTATCCGCAAAAAGTATCGTATGTTAAGAAGAAAACTGGGTCAATCTAAAAAAGTTAAAGCTATTAAAAATATTAATGACAAAGAGCAGAGATGGATGACTGATTTAAACCATAAAATTAGTCGCCAATTAGTCAATCTTGCTGTGCAGGAGCAAGTTGGGACTATAATTATGGAGAATCTAGAGAATATCCGGAATACTGCTAAGAGTCTTAATAGAGCAGATAGAAACATCCATAACTGGACTTTCTATCAACTCCAACAATTTATTGAATATAAGGCTGAATTAGCTGGGATTAAAGTGGAATATATAAATCCAAAGTACACTTCCCAGAGTTGTTCTAGATGTGCTAAGGTTAAAAAATCTAACCGCAAAGCTAATCTATACTCTTGCGAGTGTGGTAATCATATCCACTCTGATTTAAATGCAGGTCGTAATATAACTAATAAATATTTAGAACAACAATCTGCTTAGATGGTAATAGTCTAAGTGCCTGAGTGCCTAAATTAGTAAGAATAATAATAGGATTATGCTATTAGAATGCATAGTCGGCTATCTCAGGAGGGCTGGTGGCACAGCCTGAAGTCGAAGTCATATTGGACTACTAGAAATAGACTGTCCTCTAATCATTCGGCAACCTCGCAAGTTTCTTTTAGGAATCCTCGTTCGTGACAATAGGAACAGGCGAGGAGGATGTCAACTTCCTCACGCAATTTATCAGCTGTGGACATTAAAATTTCACTCCTTTCGGGGATAATTAAATTAAATTTCACATCTATATTATACCTCTTTCCCCCATGGTGAATCAAGAAAGTTATGATCACTGGCAGTTTGACAGAATTGTTTTGTTTTAAAAAGGATTGACAATCCATCATGTATTTCAGCAGTTGAAGCGAGACTTCTTTATCTGGGTAGCTCTTGTGTTCAATTAAATCCAGGCTAATTCTAGATGTAATTTTGTAAACAAAACATTTACATATCTATTAATTTATAAAATAAAGTAAACAAATAATTGCTAAAAGCAGCTTTAAGTGTTATAATTGCAGTAGGAGGTGTTAAGAGTGAAAGATTTAAATAGAATTGTAGGTCAGAAAATACAAATAAAATTAGATGAAATATCAATGAGCCAAACTGATTTAGCTGAAAGATTAGGGACCTCACGTCAAATGATTAATAAGATTATACATGGTAGAAAAAATATTACTCTTACAGAAATTAAAGAAATTGCTCAAATATTAAACCTTGATGTTAATGAACTAATGGAAGAAGATCAAGAATTATCAGAAGATCCTGTAGTTGCATTTATGGGCAGTGTGAAGACGAAAGCAGCAGAGGAAGGCTTAAAAACAGCTAAAAAAGCAATGGATTTAATAATATTTCACCGTGACATCCAGGAAGAATTTAACAACATACTAAATGAGTAGGTGAATGAATTGATTATTTTAGATAAAACAATTAAGAAAGTTAGTCCTGATATTTTTAAAGCAGTAGAAAAAGAGGTGCTATATTTTCAAAATGAATTTGTAGGTTCCGATGATTTAATACTTCAGGATGATATTTTTAGAGTTTTAGAAAATATTGAGGATCTAAGCATTATTATGTTTCCTGTTGAAGATGAAGATTTTTGCGGCTTTTTGTTTGAATATCGGGGAGAAAACTTTATCTATATTAATACTTTTTTACCATTTGAAAAACAAATTTTTACTGCTGCTCTCGAACTATATCACTACTTAGTTAATGGAAAAAGAGAATTTTTAGATTTAGAAACAATCGATGAGGATAAAGAACTTGATCTAGAAGAAAGTAAAGCTAATCTCTTTGCAGCATTATTATTGGTGCCTAAAGATGTTTTAAACAAACAGCTTAATCTTTTGAAAATAAAAAAATCTGCTGATCTAACTATATTGAAAATAATAAAGTTAATGGATATTTTTG
>QBLP01000280.1 GCA_003070825.1 Halanaerobium sp.
TTCTGGCTGATGATATGGGTTTAGGGAAAACCCTGCAGATGCTGACTCTGCTGAAAAGTTTGGAGCCTGAAAAAGCGGCCTTAGTTTTATGCCCGAGAACTTTGATCTATAACTGGCAGGAGGAAGCAGCTAAGTTTTTTGATGATTTAAAAACACTTGTTTATTACGGCACACCAGCAGAGCGGGAAGCGATGCGCGGTGATTTTAATCAGTATGATTTGATAATTTCTTCCTACTCAACTATTGCTCGTGATGTAGAAGATTTGAATGCAGAAAATATTATATTTTCTTTTTAACTCTTCTGCTTTTAATTTAGTCCATTCAGAAATCTGAACTGTTTTTAGATTACCCATTATCATTTTCTCCGTTTAGCATGCTTTTTAAACTAGTTAAAATTACCTCTTTTCCAGCAAAAGAAAAAACTTCTTTATTAAACCTACCTTGCTCTAAGTTAACTAAATTAGAACCTAATATTTCTGCTAAAGTATTAAAATCATCAAAACAATATTCCTGCAGCAAAGGAAGTATCTCATCTTTCATTCTACTAATTAATTGCTCTTCTTTTTTGATAGCTTTTTCTTTTTTCATGAAATATGAATGACCGATCTGTAAATTTTTATCTATTTTTTCTGTTATCTTATTGTTTAAATGATTTAAAAGTTCTGCTAAATTAATTTCTGCTATAGTTTGATTTTCTAATAACTCTGGCTTAGGTAGCAATTCTCTAAAACCAAATCTCCTCCTGAGAGCTATATCTAATAAGGCTATACTTTTATCTGCTGTATTCATTGTTGCTATAATATTAACATTTTTCGGAACTGCAAAATTTTCTTGAGAGGCAGGTAAAGTCAGAGTAATAGCCTCACTCTCATTATTTTCACTCCATCTTTTATCAGCTTCTAAAAGAGTAATTAATTCTCCAAAAATCCGAGGAATATCACCTCTATTAATTTCATCAATAATTAGAACATAAGTCTGTTCTGGATTGTCGCGGGCATCATTACATATCTTTTTGAAAATACCGTCCTGTAATTCAAAAACTGCTTGTCCGTCTTCTGATAAGGCTGGTCTATAACCTTCCATAAATTCTTCATAGCCATAAGCAGGATGAAAGGTACAGAATCTTAAATAGTTAATATTTCTATTATCAGATAATTCAAGGTTCAAAGTCTTTTTTTCTTTTTCATCAAGTTGGACATAGTCTTTTTCAAAATTATCCTGAGCAATAATAGTTTTAGCTAATTTTTGAGCATAATATGTTTTACCTGTTCCTGGAGGTCCATATAATATTATCTGCTTTTTATTTCTTAACGTTTTAACTAACTCATCTAAAAAAGGATCTTCTTCAGTTTCTCCATTACCATTAGATCCATTTCCACTATTATTAAGCCATTGTTCTTTTATTTGGGGGAAATAAAAATCAAACTCTTTTTCTTGATAGTCTTTTTCCAAAGTTTCTCTAATTATTTTTATCTTTTGATCAATATTCATTTCTTTATTAAAATCTTTATCAATTTTATTAGAATAATAATCTACTATTTTATGTTTATGTCCTAAATTAAGAGCTCTTTCATATTTTTCTGGATATCCTAGGTGAAGAATAGCATTCAACATACCATATGATCTATCGGTTGAATTAGTATTTTTTACTAAATCAAACAACTTATCTCTGACAGCTAAATGATCATTTAAAAACAATTCTCTGTTTTGTTGTTCTTTAACTGAAATTGCAAAACGAATTAATAGCCAGAGCTGTTTGTATTTTTGATGATATTGAACAGCAGTTCTGCTAAATCCTTCATTTAATGCATCCCATCTATAATTATCAAAATCAGGTAACTCTAAATTTCTTTTCTCAGTAACTTTGCTTATATATTCATATTTCTTTTCTGGTTTCATATAAGTCGAAGGTAAAGTATAAATAAAAAATGCATCAGCTAAAACACGCCAACAATCATCATTCAATTCAGAAAATTGCTTAAATAATTTACTCCAAAACTCTCCACCATCAATTGAATTATCTATAAAGTTTGTTTTAATTTTTCTTAAATTTTCTAAAGTCCACGCATTATTGTCAGACCAAATTAAACTTTGATCCTTTAAAAGACAGCGATCCATAAATTCTGAAAAAACTTCGTAACTTTGAGGACAGTTAGAATAACGGGCCATAATTTATGCTCCTTTCAAAAATTATTTAAAATCCTTCTGGTACTAAACCAAGTTTATTTATAGATTCATTTACTCTTGCTAATCTTTCGTGGTTATCTAAAACTTCAGTATAATCCCAGAACTTTAATTTATTTTCTAAAGTTGATATATCAGCAACATTCTTTTTAATTTTTTCTAACTGTTTAGGATCAGAAACTGCTATAACTCCTTGAACTGCTGGATTATTTAATGACTTTAATAAGTTCATTGATAAACTATCAATTGAACCTTTAGTCTGGACTTCAAAAACATATATAATACGGCCCATATTACCAATAGTAGATTCCCAAACTGTATCTACAACAGAACCAGAAGCAACTTTAGTTTCGGTATAAGTTTTAAAACCCAACCATTCACCAATTTCAGCTAGTTTTTCTTTTATTTCATCATGAACAAAGCCACGTTCATCCTTCTCTGTTATTTTAGCTAAATCTTCATCATCTTCTGAAG
>QBLP01000281.1 GCA_003070825.1 Halanaerobium sp.
GAATTATTACAGGCCTGGCAGCTACAGAAATTGATGGAGTTGCAGGGATGAGCGGTGGTCTTGCTGGCGGCTTAGCAGATATGCTTGGCAGAAAAAATTTAAGCAAGGGTGTAAAAGTTGAAGTTGAAGATGAAACTGCCTTAGTAGATGTGTATGTAATTATCAATTATGGAAATTCAATTCCAGATGTTGCCTGGAAAATTCAGGACAATGTTAAACAGGCGATTGAAGGGATGACAGGTTTGGATGTTAAGGCTGTTAATGTTCATGTTCAGGGGGTTAATTTTCCTGAAGACGATCAGGAAGAAGTTGAAGAAGTTGAAGGAGAAATAACAGAGGTAGAACGCTTAACTTTTGAAGAATTCACTGAAGCTTTTAGAAAATCACCTGCGCTATTCTTAGAAAAGAGTTTAAGCAAAATGGTGGCAGATAAGTTGAAAGTTGAAGCTCAAGATGTAGAAGAGTGCAGATTAATACCAGCTATAGCTTATGTTCCGTACTGGTATTTAGCACCTTATCTGGGTGAAAAAGAGGGCTTAAACTTGATACCTGAACCATTCCGCCCGTTGCTGGTTTCGGTAGCGATTTTGAGCACAAAAATCGTGAAGGGGAGGGTGAGGAGTGAGGTTAAGTCAACTAGTGGGTAATCATATCCTCGTAGGTGGTCAAACAGGTTCGGGGAAAACATATTTTGCGACGTGGTTAGCTAAGAGCTTATCAAATCGATATAAAGTGATTTTCGTAAATCCCCAGCATGAACCAAAACAATTCTACACAACAGATGAGTTAAACGCTAAAGACTTGTTAGAGCACGATGTGATAAATTTTGAAATAGTTAATCTTGATGACATTAAAAAAGCTATTAAATATGCACTAGCGTTTGGAAAGAACGGCATACAAACGTATCTCTTCATCGATGAAGCTCACTTATTCGACAAATACCCCGAGGTAGAACTTATTCCACGCTTAGGCAGAAAATGGGGAGTTTTTCAGGTCACAATATCGCAAAGACTCAATGATGTAGCTTCAAGGCATAGAGCGATAATAACTCAGAGTAGATATGTCATATTGTTCTCACTATCGAGATTTGAGCTAGGACTACTACGGTACTATGGACTTCAAGACTTAAGAGTGAACCTCGAGAAATATCATTTTTTGGTTTTTGACACAGCAACTGATAAGTATCAAATTTTCAAACCGATACGTTGAATCTTTTCTCGAAAATCGAAATAACGCTTTTATATCTTTCTTTCTTAGTATCAGAAAAATTTCGGGGGTGGTGTAGAATGTCGGATTTAATACCAAAAAATGTAGACCTGGCAAAAGTGAAACTAAGTCCAAAAGGCTTCATACAACTAGTTTTGGCTTTGGTAGTGGTTTTTGCGGCAGTAGAAATTGCCAGGTGGTTGATTGGAAAAATTAGGAATGTAGGGAGAAAAACAGGGGGGCAACTTGTAGCGGTGTGAGGTGGTGAAAAATGTTGACGTTTGAAGACAAACTTAATATTAGTAAAATGACATTTTACGACGGTGCGCAGATACAATCAAACGTATTTACAACAATAGCCGAATATCAGGTTACTACAGCGGATAAGGTTAGATTTTGGGGATACACTGAGGAAATAAGCCCCACACAAGTGCTTTTAGGAAAGATTAAAGCGGTAATTAAGGATGCTGAATCTAACGAGGTTGACAGTGATGCAATTGTAAGACTTGTGGTTATGAATAACTCAAAGAATAAGACTTATGAAGTTGCTAGATTTAGATATGGCGATATAAACAATACAGCAAAAGATTTACCCGTAAAAGTGCCAGGTGCTCTTCCATTCAGTTACTTAGCGGTTCAGGTTGCACTTTCAGGCGGTGCGAGTGCTTTCACAGTGTCTAAGGCAAATTCAAGCTTGGACATAAGCACTACAGTGGTTCAAGATTGAAGTTTGTTCTTTTAAACTTTTAAGTTTGGAACGGTGGTTTTAAATGAGAATAGAGGTAAAAGACCTTGAAGGTGAAAAGAACTTTGGGTATAGGTTCAGAAATCTCTATATTTTGAACAAAAACTCTCGTGGAAAGATTATCATCAACGATAATGAGGTTTACAACGTTGAAGACATAGATTTACTTGAAGATGTGAACGTATACAAAATTAAGTGGAGCTTAAAACAACTAGGGCGGTTAGTACTGTTTTTAAGTGATTCATATCTCAAGCTTGGAAAACTCAACGTTATAACAGCTGATTATGATATTCAACAAAAAGTACTTTCAGAGAGTTTCTCACTTAGCAATACGAAACGCTCACATACAGTAACTTTAGCGGGGCAAGACGGAAAAGTAAGAACCATAGTGGGTATTATATTATCTAGTGGTAGGCCAGGGGGCGCAGAGCTGGATGTTTACAGCTATCTAGATATGGGTTCAGGAGATATAAGGATATATCATGCGGCTTATGACGTACAGCAAGGAGAAGGAGAGTTCGTATGGATAAATGGTGATAGTAATTGGAGTAGCTTTGAACAAGTACCGAGTGCAGCAACATATCAAAATCTTCTAAAAAGTATTGAGCTGAGGTCAAGCCAGCACCGGCTAAAGTTGGTGGTGATTGGTTCGGGGGACCCAATCATGGGG
>QBLP01000282.1 GCA_003070825.1 Halanaerobium sp.
GTGTATAATAGTTAAAGAATAATAAAATTTAATGGGGGCTCAGTTGATGAAAGAAAATTTATGGGTTGAAGAACTGGATAATATTGAACCGGATGCAGGCTATAATCAATTATTATCAAATTTTACGAAAAATGAACTGAATGAAATAAGAAAACTCTGGGATTTTCACGGCATTAGCCAGCTTAATAAAGCTGAACTTATTCAGGAATTGACTAAACGAATTGCTGATAATTTAGAATCCTGGCTTCAATACTTAGGCTCAGAACAAACTGAATTTTTAAAAGAAATAATTGTGCAGTGTGAAAAATATTCAGCAGCCTATATTGAAGTTAATGAATTCACTTTTTATCTAGCAGATTACTTTAAAGCCCGGGGAGTAGTATTTTTAGGTCAGCATCAAGAGACCGCTATTTTTCTCATACCAGAGGAATTGAGAAGTAAAATTAGATCTATTTTAAACAAAAAAAGCATTAAAAAACAAATTCGTTTAAATGACAGTTATATTAAATATGCAGTTGGTAGTGCGGTTTATTTTGGAGTTTTAAGCCCTGAGCTTTTATATAACTCTTTAGAGAGGTATCTGACTCCTGAATGGAGAATTGATCCCTTAGATGTAGTTTTAGAATATGGAGAATTTTCGGTTTTAGCTTATAGTGCCGGGCCATTTTTTATTCTGGGTGCTGTTGAAGACGCGCCTGAGATTCTCATTGAAAGAGAAGAACGCAGTGATTTGGATTATTATATCCCATCTAAAAAAGAAATAGAAAATGCTTATCAAAAAGGGCATCCCAGCTGGAACCTTGCCCAGAGAAGATTCAAAAAGAAATTAACCCGTGATTATAAGCTGCCTCAGGAAGAAGCGGAAAGAATTCTTTTTGGTTTTTATTTGATGATTAATAATAATGTCAGTACAGCAGAGATAGTTCGAGTTTTAGCCGAGGATTTTGAAATTGATATTTTTGCAGGAAAAGATGAACTGATTAAGTTGATTAATGATTTTCATAATAATACCAGGCAGTGGGTTTTAAAAGGTCACAGTCCAGCTGAAGTATACAATAAATAAGATTCACGATCAAACTGTGCGTTTAACTCTCGGCCAGACTGCTTTGAAAAGGGATATTAATGAGATAAAAAGTGGCTTCAATTATCTTAATAATGAGGTGGCCAGAAATTCTAGGGATATTTATGTTATGAAAAATGAAAAACATCAATAGTATTCAGCTATACTTTTAAGAGCAGTTCTCAGAAGATTAGGAACTGCTCTTTTTATTTTCAATAATTTTGAGAAAATTTTCACTAAAAAGCAGGAAAAATTTAACTGAGCTCGAAATAGAATTTAAGACTAAAACGAGGTGATAAAATTGAACATTGAATTTCATTATTACATGACCTACCTGATAACAGTCAGAGCAGGCTTTAAGCCAGCAGAGGCAGAGATAATTGCTTACTCCAGTCAGTATATCGATGATAATGATTTGATCTATAATATTGATCAGAATTCTAATTATGCTTACAGCAATTATATTTCTCAGACTAAAAATATTACCAGACCAAAGAAAAATTTATTCCGCATTTATCCGGTCTTCCACTTTATTCCCGGTGATCCTCTGGCTGACTCAGCCCGCCGACGGGATGGTAAACTTCATCTTTTAAATACTACCCCGGACAGCAAAAATGCCAGGCAGGTGCTTAAGCTTGGACTCGACTCAGATAATTTATATAAAATAGGTCTGGCCATCCATTCTTTTGCTGACAGCTTTGCCCATCAGAACTTTGTTGGTTATTATGATGAATTTAACCTGGTGGAGGGGATTCAGCAGAAGTTGAGTTCAATCTTTGATCGTTCAGTTTATAAGATTGGGCATGCAGCTGCCGGTCACCGTCCAGATATTCCTCATGCTCTCTGGCAGGACCCGCGACTCTGTAGGTCTAATTCTCGGCGGGATAATAAGGAGATTTTTTTAAAAGCAGCCGGCAGAATTTTTGAAGAATTAAAGAAGTATCATGATCCAGCAGCTGCAGCAGCAGATATCAAATCTGAAAAAGAAGAATTGCTGGCTGACCTGGGAGCGGTAATCGGTAAAAAATCAGAATGCCCGGAATTGTTTAAGGTTAACAGCCGTAAGCGGCGGCTTAATTGCTGCCGGAAATTAAGTTTAAAAAAAGAATATGGAGCAGCAAAGCTAAAAGATTATGATCCCTCACTCTGGTTTAATAAAGCGGTAAAAATTAATACCGGCTTCTTAAAAATTGACCGCAGCTCAAGCTGGCAGCGGTTGGGCCTGGATTATTTCTCAAAAAAGCTTAAATTCTTAAAAAGCTGTTACAGCTGGAAGAGCGAGACCTATCAAAAGACTCACTGGTTTAAGTTTCAGGAGGCAGTAAAGGAGATGCAGGAGAAGATCATTGAGCTGCTTGATCCGGTGGTATTTGAACGGCTGGAGCTGGCAAACTGGTAAAAAAACAGCGCTCGCGCAAGAAAATAAATAGGCTAAATTCTTCTAGAGGGATAGTTAAATTAAGTTATCTTTAACCTGGATTTGTTTGCTATCAGACTTTGAAAGTAATATAATTAATTT
>QBLP01000035.1 GCA_003070825.1 Halanaerobium sp.
CTCTTACTTTTATAAGTTAATAATCCCTTAAGACAAAAGAGAGTGACATTTTGCATTACAAAATAATTTAAAGGGGTGTTTATTAATGATGAATGTTGGTAAGAAGGTTTTAATTCTAACTCTGGCTTTTCTATTTCTAGTTGGAGGTATGTCTCTGGCTCAGGATCTTCCTAGAGAAGAGACCTTAGTTGTTTCTGGAGCAATGTGGGGACCTCCATCAACCTGGAATGTTCTAATTCCTAACCCTACTCCAGGTACAGGTGGCTTAGTTTATGAGACAATGTTTTCTTATAACCCACTTGAAAACGAATATCAGCCCTGGTTGGCTGAAAGTGGAGAATGGGTTTCCGACAATGAATATGTTCTTAATTTAAGAGAAGGTATTAATTGGACAGATGGTGAAGAATTTAATGCAGAAGATGTTGTCTTTACTTATGAACTCGCAAAAGATAACTCTATAATGTATTCACCTGTCTGGGACTGGATGGAATCTGTAGAGGCAGAAGATAATTATACAGTTAGATTTACCTTCAGTGAACCACATTATGCAGAATGGGATTCTGAATTATATCAGCGTTACATTATTCCAGAACATATCTGGAGTGAAATTCCATCTGACGAATTAATTACCAGAACAATGAAAGATCCTGTTGGTACTGGTCCATATATGGCCAGAGAAGCAGGTCAGGACAGAATGGTCTGGGAAAGAAATGATGACTGGTGGGGTAATGATGTATTCGGTCAGCCTAAACCTAAATATCTTGTTGATTTAGTTAATCAGAGCAACAATGTTGTTATGGGAATGTTAATGAAAGGCGAACTTGACTTAAGTAATAACTTTATCCCTGGTGTTCAGAAAGTTAAAGATCAGTTTGGTTTAAAAACCTGGTATGATGGAGAGCCATATATGCTTTCCTGGAACACAGCTAATATGTATATGAACACAACCAGAAAACCAATGGATGATGTTCAGTTTAGAAGAGCAATGGCCTATATGGTAGATCAGCAGGCAATTGTTGACCGTGTATATGGTGGCCTGGTAAAGCCTGCCAATCCAACAGGTTTATTTGGAGAAGGTTGGTTAAAATATCTGGATGAAAATGTAGTAGATGAATATGGTTTTGAGTATAATACTACCAAAGCCAAAGCCTTATTAAATGATGCAGGTTATGTTGATGCAGATGGTGATGGCTGGAGAGATATGCCTAATGGTGACCCACTCGAATTAAGCATTATAGTTCCCAGTGGCTGGACAGACTGGATGTCAGCTGTCAGAGTTATTTCTCAGAATGCTGAAGAAATTGGGGTAAATATTACACCTAACTTCCCTGATTCCTCACTATTTGATAACAAGCGCTTTAATAAAGATTTCGACATGTTAATTGCTAACTTCAATACAACTCTTTCTTCAAATCCATTTGATTACTGGGATGGTGTAGCAAACGAGAGTATTCATGGCGAAACAATCAGTAATGGTAACTGGGGTGCTTATGATAACCCTAAACTCTTTGATTTAATTGATAAATTTAACATGACAAAGAATGAAACTGAAAAACAGGAAATTGCTTCTGAGATTCAGAGAATTCTTTTAGAAGAAATGCCAACAGTACCTCTCTGGCATAATGGTCTCTGGGCTCAACAGACAACAAACAACTGGACAAACTGGCCAAATGAGGATGATCCTTATGGTGTTCCAGTAAGTTGGGGTAATGCTTATCAGTTAGGTATGATTCATACCTTAATTGGGCTGGAACCAGCAGAGTAAAAGTCAAAACAATTGAATTGAGTTATTAATACAGGTCCGATAATTTTTTATCGGGCCTGTTATTTAGAAAGGAGCAGCAAAAGATGGGTAAATATTTGCGGAAAAAATTAATTATCTATATTATTACATTTATTCTGGCAGTAACAATTAATTTTATAATTCCCAGAATGATGCCTGGGGATCCAATCCAATCACTTTTGTCACGTTTTTCCGGTATGGAGGGCGGACGTGAAATTTTGCAGGATCAACTTACCCTGCTTTTTAATTTAGATCAGCCTCTCTGGGAACAATATCTTAATTTTTGGAAATCAGTTTTTACGCTTGATTTCGGAATTTCAATTATTCAGTTTCCAACACCAGTAATAGATATTATAAAAAGAGCTATTGTCTATGATCTGGCAGTTCTGTTTCCTGCAATTATATTAAGCTGGATTGTTGGTAATAAACTGGGTGCTTATTCCGGGACAGATAAAAAAGTCGATAATGCTTCAATGCCATTCTTTTATTTTTTAGCTTCCTCACCATATTTTTGGATGGCCGGGATTGTAGTATTTTTCTTTGGGGTGGTTATTGGCTGGTTCCCAATTAGTGGAGCCTACAGTTCGACGGCCTCACCTGCTTTTACCTGGAATTTTATAGCTGATTTTTTACATCACTGGTTTTTGCCGTTTTTTACTATGTTTCTGGTTCAGCTCGGTGGCTGGGCAATTGGAATGCGCAATATGATCATGTACGAAAAAAGTTCAAATTATTCTAAGTATATGGAGACTCTGGGTGCCTCTAAAAAATTGATCAGGCGTTATGGCTTTCGTAATGGTGTTTTACCACAGGTTACAGGTCTGGCTTTAAGAATTGGTCGAATTGTTGGTGGCGCAATAACAGTTCAGGTGGTATTTAATTATCCCGGTCTCGGTAGAATGATGCTTGATGCAGTACAAAACCAGGATTATTTTTTAATGCAGGGAGTATTTTTAACAATTGTAACCATGGTTTTAGCAGCGAATTTTATAGTAGATATAGTATATATGTTCATTGATCCAAGAGTTAGACTTTCATTTACTGAGGAGGTTTAGGTTATGGCAAAAGATTTCTGGGCAAAACATGAAAATTTATACTATGCTTTAACAAATAAAAAAGTTATTTTTGGTTTAACTATTGTAGCCTTTGTTTTTTTGCTGGCAGCATTTGGCCCAATGATTGCTCAATATGAATATGATGAATATGCCGGACAGGGTTATTTACCCCCTTCCTCAGAGCATTTCTTTGGTACGACTATTGATGGTAAGGATGTATTTACTCGGACGGTTAATGGTCTGCGCTCAACTCTTTTAGTGGGGGCTATAGCTGGTAGTATTGCAACTTTAATCGGCTGTATAATTGGTTTTGTTGCTGGTTATTATGGTGGAACAATTTTTGATGAGCTTTTAATGATGTTAACCAATATTTTTGTAGTGATGCCACAGCTTGCACTTTTAATTGTAATTGCAGCATTTCTGGAAGTACGGGGGACATTTGTTATGGCAGTGATTGTTGCTTCAACAGCCTGGCCCTGGACAGCAAGAGCGGTTAGATCTCAGACCCTTTCTTTAAAAAATCAAGAATATGTGTCTCTATCCAGGATTTCTTCAATTAGTGTTGGCAGGATTTTAAGAGAAGATATTGCTTCCAATATGTTTTCCTATGTATTCATGGTATTTATTCAGCAGTTTAATGGTACCATGTTGGCAACAGTTCAGCTGGAGTTTCTGGGATTAGGACCAACAAAGGGTATTTCTTTAGGTCTTGTGATGCAGAATGCGGTTAACTGGAATGGTATACAACTTGGTATGTGGTGGTGGGCAATAATTCCTGGTTTGATTTTAACAATTCTAATTACAGCTTTATACTTTATCAATACAGGATTAGATGCAGCCTTTAACCCACGTTTGAGGGAGATGTAAGCTATGAGCGAGAATATATTAGAAGTTAAAAATTTAAAAGCATATTATGATATTTTAAAAGGTCAGGTTAAAGCAGTAGATAATGTAACTTTTAATCTAAAAAAAGGAGAAATACTTGGCTTGGCTGGTGAGTCAGGCTGTGGAAAAAGTACTCTCGCCAGTACTTTTATTTCGAGAAAAAAGCCTCTTAAATATATTTCTGGCGAAGTTGATCTGGTGGGTAATAAAATTATGCAGATGAGTGAAGAGGAATTTAAGGAGCTTCGTCTTAGAACAATTTCTTTAATTCCACAGTATGCTCTGGATGCTTTTTCTCCTACCAAAAAAATTAAGACCTATATAGCAGATTTGGCCAGGCAGCATGGCATAAAAACAGATAAAGAATTCTTTGATAAAGTAAAAGAAAGACTGGATCTGGTAAATCTTGATGAATCAGTATTAAATAGATATTCAATTGAGTTATCAGGTGGGATGAAGCAGAGAGTTATTATGGTTATCTCTACAATTTTAGATCCAGAATTTTTAATTGCTGATGAAATCACCTCAGCACTGGATGTAAGTTCTCAGCGTTTTGTGGCAACAATGCTTGCCAACCTGCGGGATTTAGGAATTATTAAATCTTCAATTTTTATTACTCATGATTTATCTATTCTCTATCAGATTGCTGATCGGATTATGATTATGTATGCAGGTAATTTTGCTGAGATTGGTCCGACAGATGAAATTGTCGATAATCCTCGTCATCCTTATACCAGAGCTTTAATTGATTCATTACCTAAAGTAGGTATCCAATATAAAGACAAGAGGTTATCTGGAATTGAAGGGACACCTCCTCATTTATTAAATATTGAAGAGGGCTGTCGTTTTAGACATCGCTGTCCTTATGCAATTGATAAATGTGAAGAAACACCTGAAAGAGAAAAGGTTGCAGAGGATCATTTTGTATCCTGCTGGAGATGGAAAGAGTTAGGAAGTGATCTCAATGGCTAAAAATAAAGATGTTGTAATGTCAGTACAGGGTTTAACCAAAGTCTTTAAAAGTGGAATTTTAAATCCAGAATATACTGTGGCTGCCAAAGATATATCATTCGACATTGAAAAAGGAAAAATTATTTCTTTAATTGGAGAAAGCGGTAGTGGAAAGACAACCGTTGGAAAATTAATTTTGAAGCTAATAAATCCCAGTGAGGGAAAGATAATATATAATGGTAAAGATATTTCTGAGATCAAAGAAAAAGAAGAAACTAAACAGTATTATCGTCGGGTTCAGGGGATTTTTCAGGATCCATTTGCAACTTTTAATCCCTTATACAGAGTGGATAGAGTTTTTGATTTGATTTTTGATTCTTTTGATTTAGATTATGAAGACAAAGATCAGGCGATTAGAGAGGCACTTTTTGATGTTAACTTAAATCCTGATCGGACTCTGGGAAAATTTCCGCATCAGTTAAGTGGAGGTCAGCTGCAGAGATTACTGATTGCTAGAGCTTTACTGATGGATGTAGATGTACTAATAGCAGATGAGTTAATTAGTATGCTTGATGCATCAACCAGAATTGGTGTTTTAAATTTACTGGTAGAATCCTGCAAGAAACATGGTATGGCAGTTATTTTTATCACCCATGATTTAAACCTTGGTTATTATATTTCCGATCACTCATTAATTATGTATAAAGGAAGACTGGTAGAAAGAGGAGATACCAAAAAAGTTTATGAAAATGCAACTCATCCCTATACTCAGATGTTATTTGAAGCAGTTCCCGAAATAGGTGAGCGCTGGGATCCGGATGAAGAATTTCTACCAGAACAGGTTGTACAGGATGTTAAGGAATTCTATCAAGAAAATCAGGGTAAAGGATTTGTTGAAATAGAAGAAGAACACAGTGTTTTATTCAGTGATAAATAGTATTACTTTTGTAATAAGATTTTGATGATTAGATTTGGATAGAGGAGGCTTTTGGATGGCAGAAATAGTCTTTCCCGAAAATTTTGAGTGGGGTGCTGCAACAGCATCCTATCAGATTGAAGGAGCTTATAATGAAGATGGTAAAGGTGAATCTATCTGGGATAGATTTACTCATCAAAAGGGAAATATCTCAAATAATGATACAGGCGATCTTGCCTGTGATCATTACCATAGATTCAAAGAAGATGTAGAACTAATGAAAGAAATTGGTTTAGATACCTATCGTTTTTCCATTGCTTGGCCGAGGATCTTACCTGCTGGTAAAGGAAAGATAAATCAAAGGGGGATTGATTTTTACAAATCCCTGGTTGATGAGCTTTTGCAAGCAGGAATCAAACCTGCTGCAACACTTTATCACTGGGATTTACCCCAGAAACTTCAGGATAAAGGTGGCTGGGAAAATCGAGATACTGCTAAATATTTTAATGAGTATGCTCGGATTATGTATAAAGAGTTTGGTGATCTTATTCCCCGCTGGATAACACATAATGAGCCAATGGTAGTTTCGATGGTTGGTAATCTATGGGGAGAGCATGCTCCTGGTTTTACCGATCCTCAAAAAGCATTACAGGTGGCACATAATCTATTACTTTCACATGGAATGGCAGTTAAGAGCTTTAGAGAAAGTGGTATCGATGGTCAAGTTGGTATTACTCTAAACCTAAACCATGTTTATCCAAAAACTAATAGCAAAGAAGATCAGTTGGCTAAAGATTATTGTGATGCTTTTAATAATCGCTGGTTTTTAGATCCAGTTTTTAAAGCTAAGTATCCGGAAAAATTAATGTCTTTATATCAGAATGAATATGATAATCCTTTTGAAATGGAAAAGGGAGACTTAGAAATAATAAGCAGAGATATTGATTTTTTAGGTATCAACTATTATTCAAGAGCAGTGGTTGAATATGATGAGTCTGAAAAACTTAATTTTAAAACAGTAAAACCAGATGGTGTAGAATACACCGAAATGGATTGGGAGGTATATCCAGAGGGCTTAACTGATTTATTATTAAGATTAAACAAAGAATATACTAAAGCTCCAATCTTTATTACCGAAAATGGAGCTGCCTATGATGATCAAATAGCAGAAGATGGGCAGGTTCATGATAAGAAACGAGTTGAATATTTGGAAGAACATTTTAAAGCAGCCAAGCAGGCGATTGAAGCTGGAGTTAATCTTGCTGGTTATTACATCTGGTCATTAATGGATAATTTCGAATGGGCATATGGTTATGATAAACGCTTTGGAATTATATTCATTGATTATGAAAATGAGCAGACAAGAATTTTAAAAGATAGTGCTAAGCTACTGCAGGAAGTTATTGCTAAAAACGGTTTAGATAAATAAATATTTGTTCTAAGGCAATAAAAGCTTAGAGTGGTTTAATTATAGAGCAGGTTCCCCTATACCAGCTTAATATCCCTTAACCACTTTAAGCTTTATTGACTTTCAAGACAATTAATGTTAATTTAGTTATACTCATTTTAAAAATTTTTAATTTTATTAATTTGATCCAAAAAATTAAGCAGGAGGAAATAAAATGGCTTCCCAAAAAGGAAAACTCGGATTTTTTCACTCACTCAAATGGAAGATTTCTGCCATTATAGTTTTAATTTTATTATTAGTTTTAGGAACGATCAGTTACATAACTTTTAATTCAGCATCTGAGATTGTGAGAGAACAGATTGATGAAAATATTAATTTAATTGCTGCTTCTTATCAAAGCAATGTTGATGCAATGTTAAAAACACTTAATCGGCAAATAGACTCAATTAGCTCTGATAGTAGTTTTAATGGTTATTATACTCTAATGGAAGGACTTTATCCCGGAGGAGAAGTAACTGCTGAACAGAGAGAAGAATTTTTAGCAAATATTGATTCCTTTTTAAGTATGGAATATTCTACTGCTTCAGCCCTGGGTTCAGTTTCCAAAAACATAGAAAGTATTGAATATGCATATCTTGCTATGGCAGATGGAACTGTTATTGCCGATTCTCGTGCTTATTCAGCTCAGGCTGTAGAAGATAATGAGAATTACTTAAGAGAACATCTGAGTCAAGATTTATATAAAGATATTAATTTTGGTACTATCCATAGTGAGGGAGAAAACAACTACTTATTATATAATTCTCCACTATATGGAGATGATGGGGAGACTATAACTGCTTATATTGTTCTTGCCCTAAACCCAGAAATTGTTTACTCTGAGCTCCAGAGTCTTGCTGTTGATAATGCAGATAATTATAGGCTTATTAACACGAATGGACAAATAATTAGAGCTCAAAATAGAGATTTATTTGCCCAGACAATTGATAATCAGTGGTTTATAGATAATCAGGTAGAGGGAGAAAATATAATAACTACTGAGATAGATAATAATTATTTACTAAAAGAACAAATTACTGAAAACTTAGCTCTGGCAGTAGAAATACCAAATTCTGAAATGCTGGCACCTGTAAACAGTTTAGGCCAGAATATTTTAACAGTATCAATAATTTCATTGTTTTTAGCTTTAATTATTACAGTCTTATTTATTAGCTGGCAGCTTAAACCACTTTCAGCCTTTATGGAAGCATTTAGGAATATGAAAAATGGTGATTTAAGAGATCAGGTCAAGATGGAAGGCAAGAATTTAAAAAGAAAAGATGAAATTGGAATTATGGCTGGTATTTTTAATGAGATGCTGGATGAACTTAAAGGCCTGGTAATTGATATTGATCAACAAGCAAGAAATTTAAATCAGTCAGCAGAAAAAATGGATAATAATAGTCGTGAGGTTAGTAAAGGAGCAGAAGAAGTTGGTCTAGCAGTAGAAAATTTATCAGCTGGTTCAGAAGAACAGCTTGCTCAGATAGAAGAAAGTAATAATAATGTTCAGCGTTTAAATAATGAGATAAAAGAAGTTGATAGTAATGCGGAAGAAATTTCAAAAGGTGCTCAAGAAGTTTTAAGCAGTATCGAAAAAGGGAATCAAACTGTTGATAGTTCTATTAAAAATATTAATGATCTGAGTCAGGAGACATCGGAAGTCGCAAAGCTAATTCAAAATTTAGGGACAATGTCCGAAGAAATTGGAGATATTGTAGTTTTAATCAATGATATTTCTAATCAGACTAATTTATTAGCTCTTAATGCGGCAATAGAAGCTGCAAGAGCTGGAGAAGCAGGGCGAGGTTTTTCTGTAGTAGCAGACGAGATTCGTTCTCTTGCAGAAGAATCAGCAGATGCAACAGAACAAATATCTAAGCTAATAGAAAAAATTCAGTCTGGAGTTAATCAGGCAGTTAATTCTATGGATGAAAATGAGGAACTTGTAGATGCCAGTGTGGGCAGTATTGAAGAGACAAATGACATCTTTAAAGAAATTAGAAATGTATCAAATGATTTAGGGAATTCAATTAATAATGTAGTTAAGAGAATTGCATCAATGCGAGAAGAAAGCGAAAATGTTGAAAATGCAATTAATGATATTGCAAAAGTAACCCGCGATTTTGCTTCCAGTTCAGAACAGATTTCGGCTTCAACAGAAGAACAGTCTGCTTCAACAGATGAGATTTTAGATACAGCTGTTGAGCTTAAAACTATGTCTGAAGAATTAATTAATAATATCAATGATTTTCAGGTAGAATAACTAATAAAATATAGAGGTGATCAGATGAATAATCTTAGTCTAAATGGTAAGTGGCAGTTAAATCAGAGTGGAGAGAATGATGTTATCACAGCAGAAGTTCCTGGTTGTGTTCATACTGATTTAATAAATGCTGGTCTAATTGATGATCCATTTTATAGAGATAATGAAGAGAAAGTTATGTGGATTGGTGAGAGTGATTGGGATTACAGTCGTACTTTTAATCTTGATGCTGACTTTTTAGCAGCTAAAAAAATTCTTTTAAGTGCAAAAGGTTTGGACACTCTGGCTGAAATTTATTTAAATGAGCAAAAAATAGCTTCTACTAATAATATGTATCGGGAGTGGGAGTTTGATGTCAAAGAATATCTGAAAGAAGGAGAAAACGAAATAAAAATTCATTTTAATTCTCCTCTGCCATATCTAAAGCAAAAAGATGAGGAATTCCATATTCCAGCTTGGAGTGTTGGTGACCACCGTCTGCATGGAGGTGGCTGGCTGCGAAAACAGCCAAGTAATTTTGGTTGGGATTGGGGTCCGATGCTTGTTACAATGGGAATCTGGAAAGATATTGAACTAATCGCACTTGATAAAGCACGTATAGAAGCAGTTCAGATAGAGCAAAATCATTTAGAAAATGGTGATGTTGATTTAAGTATTGATCTCGAATGTGAAAAAATTGCTGCTGAAAATCTTACTGTAGAAATAGACTTTTCACTGGCAGGAAAAAAGGAATACCACAATAAATTTGAAATTGAAGGTGAAAAAGCAAAAATTGACTTTGAAGTAGAAAATCCAGAAATCTGGTGGCCTAATGGAATGGGAGAGCAGCCTCTCTATAACTTAGAGATTACCATTTATGATAGTAATGGCCAGTATTTAGACAAGAATCAGAAAAAAATAGGTTTAAGAACTCTTGAATTAATTACTGAAGCAGATGAATGGGGAGAATCTTTTAAATTCAGGGCAAATGGAGAGGACTTTTTTGCCAAAGGAGCTAACTGGATTCCAGCTGATGCTTTTGTCTCTCGAGTTAAAAGAGAAGATTATAGAGAGCTTTTAGAATCTGCAGCCGCTGCTAACATGAATATGCTCAGAGTCTGGGGTGGTGGACTATATGAGACTGATGACTTTTATGAAATCTGTGATCAACTTGGATTGACTGTCTGGCAGGATTTCGTATTTGCCTGTGGAACCTATCCGAGTTTTGATGATGATTTTATGGAAAATGTTAAAGTTGAAGCAGAAGATAATGTAAAAAGAATACGCCATCATGCTTCTCTGGCACTATGGTGTGGTAATAATGAGATTGAACAGGGAATTGCAGCTGAAGAGTGGGACAGTGAAAAAATAACAATGCCCTGGGATGATTATAAAAAGCTTTTTGATGAACTACTGCCCGAAATTGTAGCAGATCATAATCCACAGACTGATTACTGGCCAGGTAGTCCTCACACTCCTCAGGGTGATCGTAATGATTATAATAACCCTGACTCAGGAGATGCTCATCTCTGGGATGTCTGGCATGGTTTAAAACCATTTGAATGGTATCGTAGTTGTGAACATCGCTTTAATAGTGAATTTGGTTTTCAATCATTTCCTGAACCTAAAACTAGTTATGGATATACTGAAAAAGAAGACCGCAACATAACTTCATATGTAATGGAACACCATCAACGGAGTGGAATTGGTAATTCAGTAATTATGCATTACATGCTCCAGTGGTTCCGTTTACCTGTTGGTTTTGAAAATACTATCTGGACCAGTCAAATTCTGCAGGGCCTCGGTATTAAATATGCTGTCGAAAACTGGCGTCGTAATATGCCAAGAGGAATGGGAACACTTTACTGGCAGTTAAATGATAACTGGCCGGTAGCGAGCTGGTCTTCCCTAGATTATCACGGCCGCTGGAAGGCCTTACACTATATGGCTAAAAAATTCTATGCACCTCTACTAGTTTCTGGAATTGAAAATCCAGAAGATTCAACAGTAGAAATTCATATTACCAGTGATTTAATGGAGAAGCAGCAGGGCGAGTTAAACTGGCAGCTTCGCGATGTAGCTGGTAAATTAATTAAGTCTAATAATTTTGCAGTGGAAATTGAAGGGCAGAGCAATCAAAAAGTGCTCAAACTTAACTTTAAAGAAGAAGTTTCTGAATTTGGAAACAGAGATTTAATGCTTTGGGTGGAATTAAAAGTAGAAGGAGAAATTGTCGCAGATAATTTTGTTTCTTTTGCTAAACCAAAACATATGCAGCTTAAAGAGCCTGGATTTGAAACTAATATTGAAGCTTTAGAAGAAAATAAATTTAAATTAAATCTTAATGCTCAAAATACTGCTCTCTGGACCTGGCTTGAGCTTAGTGAGATTGATGCTCAATTAAGTGATAATTTCTTCCATATTTACCCTGGGAGAGAGATAATAATTGAGATTAAGCCGGAAAAAGAAATGACAGTAGAAGAAGTAGAAGAAAAATTAATGATAAAATCACTTGTTGACACATACTAAATTTTTTAGATTTAGTCATTTGAGACTAAGTTAAGCTGATATTTTGGTAGTCAACTTAGTTTTATCTTAATTAAAATTAAATAATAGGCACACTAATAGGG
>QBLP01000283.1 GCA_003070825.1 Halanaerobium sp.
CTCTGGTGTAATATGATGAAAGAAAAGACAATAATGGGGGTCGTAAAATTGAAATTAGATAAAATCAAAAAATCAACCACAATTAATCCTCTGGGAAGAGAAATTAAATATGGTTTTAATAATCAAGAAGAAAGTACAGCCGTCCTTTTGCTCCACGGTTTTGGGGGTAAAAGCAGCAACTGGAATTATATCGCCAAAAAAATTTATCAGGAACTTGACTTACCAGTCTATGTTCCGAGACTACCCGGACACGCAACCAATAGATCTGATTTTTTAAACAGCAGTGCCGAGCAGTGGCTCCGTAAGTCTGTAGACAGCTATTTTTATTTAAAAAGTGATTATCAAAATATCTACCTGGCTGGTCTTTCCATGGGGGGACTGCTGGCAGCACTTGTAGCTTCAAATTTTGAAGTGAAAAAATTATCACTAGTAGCTCCAGCTTTTTATACAATCAATAAAAATATTGCCTTTGCACCATACCTTAAATATTTTGTTAAAAAACTGGATAATGATTTTCAAATTAATCAGGCTGATTTATCAGCAGAAGAAATTGACTACCACAACAATTACAGCTTTAATTACTATCCTAAGGCTCTGGCTGAATTATATAAGTTAATAAAAAAGGGAAGAAAAGCTGTTCCTAAAATTAAATCTCCAACCCAGCTGATCCTTTCCAGTAATGATAAACAGGTAGCCACTGATCAGATTAAGGATTTTTTAAATAAAAAAATGGGACAATTTTTAGTAGACCAAAAGATCTATCAAAAATCACCCCATGTAATAATCAACGATCTTGAAAAAGAAAGATGTGCCATTGATATTATAAAATTCTTCAGCAAATAAAAATTCCTTTTATTTGAAGTTGATAATTATTAATGAATAATTTAGTTAAAATTCACTGAGCATTAAACTAATTTCTGCAGCTGTTTTAAGTACTTTTTAAACTTAGCAGCTGCATTTTCTATAGCAGTTGATTTTTCCATATCAACTCCAGCTTTTTTCAGGATATTAAGAGGATAGTCACTGCCTCCTGCTTTTAAAAACTCTAAATAATTAGCTGCTGCCTCTGGACCTTCAGTCTGTATCTTTTCGGCCAGAGCTGCTGCTGCGGAATAACCAGTAGCATATTTATAGACATAGAAATTATAGTAGAAATGAGGGATTCTGGCCCACTCATAATCCAGCTTTTCGTCAATGACCAGTGCTTCACCAAAATATTTCTGGTTTAAATTCCTGTACATGCCCTTCATTGTCTGAGAGGTTAAACTTTCTCCTGCCTCTACCCTTTCGTGAATCTTCTTTTCGAACTCAGCAAACATGGTCTGTCTGTAGACTGTGCCTCTAAAACCTTCTAAAAAGTAGTTTAATAGATAAAGTTTTTCCTCACGGCTTGCTGCGTTTTCCAGCATATAATCTAAAAGCAGATTCTCATTTAGAGTTGAAGCTACTTCAGCTACAAAAATCTTATAATCAGCATATAAATAGGGCTGATTTTTGTTAGAGTAATAGCTGTGCATGGCATGTCCCATTTCGTGAATTAAAGTAAAGAGATTGCTGATATCCTGAGTATAGTTCATCAGAATATAGGGGTGAACTCCATAACAGCCGCTGGAATAGGCTCCTGAGCGCTTACCCTTATTCTCATAGACATCAATCCAGCCTGAGTTGAAGCCCTCTTCGACTGTTTTAATATAATTCTCACCAAGTGGCTCTACCGCTTTTTTAATAATGTCTTTTGTTTCTTCATATTTAAATTTAAGATCAATTTCTTTGATTAAAGGAGTATAAGTATCATAAATATGGAGCTCATCCAGTTCCAGCAGATCTTTTTTCAGCTCCATATACTGATGCAGCGGCTTCAGATTATTAGAAACAGTGTCAACTAAATTATTATAAACATCTGTACTTATATTATCACTATCAAGGGCAGATTCTAAGGCACTGTCATATTTTCTGGCCCGGGCATAAAAAATATCTCCCTTAACCGAGCTGTCAAGTACTGCCGCAAAAGTGTTTTCCAGTTTTTGATATTCCCCGTGCATTCCTTCAAAGGCGTCTTCTCTAACTCTTCGATCTTCATTTTTTAATAGATCTATATATCTGCCGTGAGTCAGGCGCAGTTCTTCTCCATTTTCGTCTTTAATCAGTGGAAATTGAAGATCTGCATTATTCAGCATGCTGAATATATTTTCTGAACTCTGAGTAACCTCACCAGCTAAAGCCAGAATTTTTTCCTCTTTGGCAGAAAGATAATGTTCTTTCTGTCTTAAAATATTATCAAAAAAGTGATTAAAAAATTCAAGCTCCTGATTTTCTTTTTTATACTGAGCAAGTTTTTCTTCGCCCAGCTGAATAATTGCCGGCACCATAAATGAAGTTGAATTTGATAATTTGTTATAGCACATCATTGCCTTGTTTTTGTAATTCTGATATTTTTCCTGCTGGGTATTTTGATCATATTTCATATGTGCATAAGCATATAACCGGGCTGTTTTTTCTTCAATTTTAATTATTTTATTTAAGGCCTGTCTCTTATACACATCTGACGCTGCCGACGATCTTACGC
>QBLP01000284.1 GCA_003070825.1 Halanaerobium sp.
AGATGTGTATAAGAGACAGCATATGGTGATTCCTCTTCTGGTTGGCAGAGATAAATCTATAGCTGCTCTGGAGGAAGCGATGATGGAGGAAAAGAAAATTATTATAGCTGCACAAAAGGATGAAACAATAGAGGAGCCTGAAATAGATGATATTTATCAGTTTGGAACTATTGCCGAGGTAAAACAGCTGGTTAAACTTCCGAATGGTATGATTAAAGTTGTAGTCGAAGGTTTGGAAAGAGCTGAGGTCATTGAATATATTGATACAGAAGAATATTTTCTGGTTGAAGCAGAAAGCTGTCCTGAAGAAAAAGTTGAAGTAACTACAGATGTTAAGGCTTTAATGCGGACTGTAGTTAAGGAGTTTGAAGAATATATTAAATATAATCGTAATTTGCCTGCGGAAACAATTATGTCAGCCAGCAATATTGAAGAACCAGGTCGACTGGCCGATGTTATATCATCACAGGTGGAATTGAAATATCAGCAGTTACAGGAATTACTGGAAGCAACTGATATAATTCAGCGTCTGGAAAAAATGCTGAGTTTGCTGCAGGATGAAATTGAAGTTTTAAAAATTGAACAGGATATAAATAAACGAGTAAAAAAGAAAGTTGAAAAAAACCAAAAAGAATATTATTTAAGAGAAAAAATGAAGGTTATTCAGGATGAACTAGATCAGGACAAAAGTTCAACTGATGAGATTGATGAGTACTATCAAAAATTGGAAGAGGCAGATTTGCCAGAGAATGTAGCTGAAAAGGTTGAAGAGGAGATTGAAAAACTTGATCGAACTCCCAATATGTCACCCGAAGCTACAGTAATTCGCAACTATCTTGATTGTGTTTTAGATCTTCCCTGGAATAAAGAAAAAGATGAGGAAATTGACATACAAAGTTCTGAGCAGATTTTAGAAGCAGATCACTATGGATTAAAAGATGTTAAGGAGAGAATTTTAGAATATCTGGCTGTTCGCAAAATGGCACCAGCTAAGAAAAGTCCTATTCTTTGTCTTGTAGGTGCCCCGGGTGTTGGTAAAACTTCTCTTGGTCGTTCAATTGCCAGAGCACTGGACAGAGACTTTGTCCGTCTTTCTCTGGGGGGAGTACGAGATGAGGCAGAAATTAGAGGGCACCGCAGAACTTACATTGGTTCCAGACCCGGCAGGATTATAAATGCTATGCGGGATGCCGGCAGCAAAAACCCGGTCTTTTTACTGGATGAAGTTGATAAAATGAGCTCCGATTTTAGAGGAGATCCTGCGTCTGCTTTACTTGAAGTTTTAGACCCAGAGCAGAATAAAGAGTTTGGTGATCATTATCTTGAAGTTCCATTTGATCTTTCCCAGGTTCTTTTTGTTACAACAGCTAATGTAGCTCATACAATACCAGCGCCTCTTCTTGATCGGATGGAATTAATTGAAATCCCAGGTTATACTGAAGATGAGAAATTAAAAATTGCAGAAGGTCATCTTTTACCGAAGATATATGAAGATCATGGTTTAAAAGAAGATCAGATTAACATTTCTTCTAATGCTATTCTAAAGGTTATCAGGGAATATACCCGAGAAGCAGGTGTAAGAAATCTAGAAAGAAAGCTTGCTGCTATAGCACGTAAAGTGGCTAAAGAATTTGTGGAAGGCAGAGATCATAAAGCTCTAGTTGCAGTCAATAGTGTGGAAAAATATCTGGGACTGGCAGATTATGAACATCAGGAAAGTGATCTTGAAGACAGAATTGGTGTGGCTACAGGTCTTGCTTATAATCAGGCAGGAGGAGATATTCTGGATATAGAAGTGGCAGTAGTTCCTGGTAAAGGAGAGTTAACTCTTACCGGTTCTTTAGGAGATGTAATGAAAGAATCTGCGCAGGCAGCTTTGAGTTATGTACGCTCTAAACAGAATGACTTAAACTTAAGTGATGGGTTTTATAAAAAATATGATATTCATATTCATGTACCTCAGGGTGCTGTTCCTAAAGATGGACCTTCAGCAGGGATTACAATTGCAATTGCTTTAGCCTCTGCTTTAACAGGTCGCAAAGTACGTGGAGATTATGCAATGACTGGAGAAATTTCCTTAAGAGGTAGAGTGCTGCCGATTGGTGGTTTAAAAACTAAAATTCTTGCCGGAAGAAGAGCGGGGATAAATAACTTTATTTTACCAAAGAAAAATGAAAATAAATTTAAAGAAATTGAAAAAGAAATTACCAGAGGCTTAAATGTAACATTTGTCTCTCACATGGATGAGGTAATGGATATTTTATTGCTAGAGGATGAAAATCATGCAGATTAGTAATGCCGAATTTTATAAAAGTGTATATAAATATGAAGACTGCCCCAGGCTGCAGCAGCCTGAGGTAGCCTTTAGTGGTCGCTCAAATGTTGGAAAATCATCATTGATAAATAGAATTACTAGACAGAAAAAACTGGCGAGAACAAGTAATACTCCTGGAAGAACCCAATCTCTTAATTATTTTAATATTGATGATAAGT
>QBLP01000285.1 GCA_003070825.1 Halanaerobium sp.
CCAAAATTATTCCATCTATTTCTTTTAAATCTGTGATTTTTAAATTAGTTATACTCAAATCTAAAGTATTAACAATTTCTGTTTCTCCTCCCGCTACATGTATTGCTATAGTAATTTCTTCCGATTGGTAAAAACTAGGTATAGGGGTTATTCTATCTAATCTATCATCTTCAAAAGGAAATTTTTCTGGAATTAAATTATTAATCCAAACATCAGAAATTAACTTTTGATTTCTGATTTCTCTAATTCCTTTTTGTTTTAATAATTTACCAATAGTAGCAACATCATGAGCTCCTTCAACTACAAAGTAATAATGTTTCATCTTACCTCACATCCTGACCCAAACTGTGTCTTATATCATAAAGTTTTTTACCAGAAATCCTATTAATATAAATATTTTCTGTATCTTTCTCCAACCGATAACAGGCAATATTATTTAATTGCTCTTTACTAGCATTTATTAAAGCATCAATCGCCTCTAAACTATGAGTAGCAATAAAAGACTGAACATTATATTGAAAACTACCCTTTATATACCATTGAAAAAATTCTAATAAAGCTTTCTTATGAATCGAGGTTTCAATTTCATCTATTAACAAAACACCATCTTTAACATTTACTATATTAGCCGCAATAATTAAAGCTTTCTTTAGACCATCTCCAAAAGTAGATAAAGGAACTATTCCTAATTTTTGATGTTCAATATAGGGAATAGGCCTCCCATTTTCATCAATAATGTCTAAAGAAATAATTTTATTATCAAATATTTTCATTATTTTAATTAAACTTTTTTTATTACCAGTTTTAATAGCCTGACTTATTAATTTACTATGTGCTAAATGTTCAAGTGGAGAAATATAATTTATATTAAGCAATTTATCCTGGTCAATTTCAGAATTTAATTCAATTCTACTTTGATCTTGCGCAAGAGTAAATTCTTTTTCAAAACTTGAGTTAGAATCATCAAAAGTAAACATTCCTTTAAACAATTTTCCTTTTTCCGGCTTATTATTAACTGAATAATTTTCAGATATTCCATATCTTGGTTGAACATTAATAATATCAGTTTCCTTACCAGTCAATTTAATAAAAATATTTTTATCCTTGACTTCAGCACTAAAAGCTATTTTTTTATCATTAATTTTTTGGTTAAATATATTTATAAAAGATTCATAGGGGGATAAACTACCACTTGATAAATTAAAGTCTTTTTCTCTAATTCGGCTTGTTTGAATAATACTGGCTGGATTAAATGGTTCTGATAAAATATTTAATACTTCTAATATTGAAGTCTTCCCTGTATTATTCTCACCAATAAACAAGTTTATCTTTTTAAAATTTTTAAACTCTAAATTTTCTAATCCCCGGTACCTTTCAATTTTTAGATTTTTTATGAATGACATTTTTAGTCCCCCTTCATTTTTACCATTTAAATTATTATACTCCATTTACCGGAGACATAAAAAAACCTATCATATTAAACAATAGTGTGTCACGCCCCCTAAGAATATTGGACAGATACCAATTTAACATTTTACAATAAATATGCTATAATTTATAATTAATTAAACTCTTAAATTGAAAGGTGATATAATATGAATAAAGTTGATATTGTTAGAGATCAAAAAAGAGATATTATCCAACATGGATCAAAAAAAGCAAATAATGGTACTTATTACTACACTCTTAAAGAAGTCAGAAAAATGTTGTTGCCTATTTATAGTGATGACACATATTCAGAAAGCTATATTGGCAAAATCCTTAGAGAAGCTGGTTTTTCAAGACAATAAAAAACAATTTAATTTTAATTAATATCTACATCGGCTTCAATCGAGTAAGACGGAAATAATTAATTTATTCCCTGTCTTCTCACACCAACACAGCATATCGTTCTGAAAACTAAGGTATCCCAGCTTCTTGAATAGCTGGTTGTTAAAGATTATTGCAAGTATTGGGCTATTGGATATTCTCCAGTAGCCTTTTCTTGTGTTAACATATTCCCAAGCCTTAAATTCTTTAATTCCTAGTTTCCGGAGCATTCTAAAGCAGATTTTGACCTTCTTCCACCGTTTCCAGTAACACATTCTTATTCTTCGTCTTGTTCCATGATCAAGGTCTCTCATCTTACTTTTCATATCAGCTAGTTTATAATAGCTAACCCAGCCTGTAATCATTTGCTTTAATTTCTTAAAACAGTATTTCATTGTCCAGGATCTGCCGACTGCACTTTTTGTTATATTAACTTTATTTTTTAAAAAATAAAGTTATACTCCTCATAACTCTTTCAGCACTTTCCTACTTCTGACATAAGTCTGGTTGTCATCAGCATAGCAACAGAATTTATGATTGCGTTTATCCAGCATAATCCTTCTATTTCAGAGTTAAAGACATTGACATTGCAAAAGAACTTACTGAGATGACTTGAAATTAAATTTTGCAGCAAACTGGACAGGTAATGATGGCTCATTCTAAATCTGTCTCTTATACACATCT
>QBLP01000286.1 GCA_003070825.1 Halanaerobium sp.
TTTGAAAGGAGGTTTAATTTTATTAAAATAGTCAGCAAAAATAAATTGTCTAGCTATTTTTTAAATTCCCCAAAATAGAGTAATAAAAATAGGGATAATGATCGATAGTAAGATTAATAATGGAGTACCAACAATTATAAAGTCTTTAAAATTATAGCCTCCAGGACCATAAATCATTAGATTAGTCTGATAGCCGATAGGGCTTAAAAAAGCTGAGCTGGAAGCAAAAGTTACTGTCAAAACAAAAGCAAAAGGGTTGGCTCCAAGTTGAGTGGCAGCCCCTACTGCAACAGGAATCATCAGTACTACACTGGCATTATTGCTGATCACACTGGTTAAGACTGCCGTAAACAGATAAAAAAGGCTGAGAATTATTAGCGGGGGAAAGATGTCTGTTACTCTTAATAACTGATAGGCAATAAATTCTGCCGTTCCGGTCTCTTCAATTGCAACTCCTAAAGGGATTAAACCTGCCAGCAGAAAAAAGACCTCCCAGTTTATAGCTTCATAAATTTCCTTAGGATCCACCAATTCTGTAGCTACCATAGCCACCACCCCACCTAAGGTTGCAACCGCAATCGAAACAAGATTTAAGGCGGCCAGTAAAATCACTGTTCCAATAATTAATAAACCGGTTGCGATATCTGCAAATTGATAAGCTGTTTCCTCACTAGCTTCTCTTTCAATCATAAAATTCTTATTTTTTTCTAATCTGGCTAGAGTAGACTTTGTTACTAAAAGAAGTAATACATCTCCTGACCTTAAAGTGAAATTTTTCAACTCATTATGCCTAATCTTTTCTCCGTGTCGAATAGCCAATAAAGTAGCATTATAGCGCTCAAGAAAATGAACCTGATTAATAGTTTTTCCTTCTACAAATGAATTATCAGAAACAATTAATTCTACAACTTTTTGTCCCTGCAGGGAATCCTCCAATTTTCTCTGACTAACTCGAATTTCAGTTAATAATTTGATCCCTTTTGCTGCTGCAAACTCTGACAGGGCTTTTCTTTCACCTTTAATAACCAGATGATCACCGGCTCTAATAGTTTTTACACTTAAGGGTTCCATAAATTGTTCATCTTCTCTAGTGATTTGGACTATATCTAGATCCAGCTCTATTTCTTTAAAAACCTGACCAATACTCCGGCCTAATAAGAGCGAATCTTTTTCTATCTCTAGCTCAGTTAAAAATTGATCCATCTCATAAGCTTCCAGTAAGTCTTTACCTGCAGCTGAGATCCTCTCCGGAATTAAATAGTAGCCGACTGTAATTAAATATAAAAAACCAACTAAAAAAGCTATCAACCCCAGTTTAGTGAATTCAAACACCCCAAAAGGATGGTTAATTAGTCTTGCCGAAACTTCACTGGCTAAAATATTAGTTGAGGTTCCAAATAAGGTTATTGTACCTCCGAGCATGGCGGAATAGGAAAGTGGAATTAATAATTTTGAAGGAGAAATTTTTGTCCTTCTTGCCAGATTGGTTACCATTGGGATAAAAGCTGCTACTACTGGAGTATTATTAATGGCACTGGCCATAAAACCTGTCAAAGAAGCAATCGATCCAATCTGCTTCCTTTTATTATTTCCAGAAAAAGATTCTATTTTACTACCTAAAATTTCTACAGCGCCACTGTTTTGAATACCTCTACTGATTACAAACATGGCCATAACAGTTACAGTCGCATTATTGCTAAAACCGGATAACGCCTGTTCAGCAGAAACTCTGGTCCAGCTTTTTAAGGCAATCAAAATTACAGGTATTGAGATGGCGATAATTCCTATTGGGAGTGGTTCCCAGATAAACAAAATCAGGACCAGAACTATTAAAAAAATTACTACAGCAACATTACTGGTAAAGGCAGGGGGCTTCAAATTAGCCTGAGGGTAAGTAGCTGATGCCTCAACAAATCCTGTGCTTAAAAATACTACTGCTAAGGCCAGCGGAACTGTGATAAAAATTAATTTTTTTAGTTCAAGCAACTTAAACCCCTCCTTTTTCCCATTTTAATTTAGCTTTCTAAAAGAACTAAAAACCTCTCCCTTTTCCGCCGGCAGGAGAGGTTTAAAGACTGCTATTTTGCCATTTTTCGTTCTAATTTATATATTTCTTTTTCATTTTCAACCTGTTTGCGGGCATAATAGGACATGTCAGATTCAATGTTATCAAGTTGAAACTCAGTTTTAGTCCTGTATTCACTTAAACCTCCAACCTGTTCAAATGTGGCATTAACTCTTTTCTCTATCCGGGCCAGAGTTTCATTGGTCTCATTACTAAAACTGTTGAATTCTCCTCTAAAGTTTGAAAGATTAACTTCTAGGCCATCAACTCGAGAATCTAAAGCTGCAAATTTAGAGTCTAAACCGTCAAACTTGGAATCTAAATCTTCAATCTTAGAAAGGATTAGTTTTAATGTCTTATCTACAGCCACCTCATCTTCACTCTCCTTTCTCCGTTTTCTCCATAAATTTTTAAAATTTATTTAAATTCCTTATCTATCTTTATAATTACTCACTAAATTAATT
>QBLP01000287.1 GCA_003070825.1 Halanaerobium sp.
ATAATTAATTATTTAATTTTCGGGTAATTGAAGGAGTATAAATATAGATGGAACTAGATACTTTATTAGATAAAATAAAATCTTATATGGATGAACCAGATCTAGAAATGGTAAAAAAAGCCTATCAGTATGCCGAAAGAGCACATCAGGAGCAGTTTAGAGTTTCTGGTGAACCTTTTGTTGAGCACCCACTTGGTGTGGCTATTATTCTTGCTGATCTAGAGCTTGACATTGTTTCAATTGTTGCTTCTTTACTGCATGATGTTGTTGAGGATACTGGGATTAGCAGTGAAGAAATTGAAAGAGAATTTGGATCTGAGGTGGCACATATTGTGGATGGAGTCACAAAACTGACCAGAATGCAGTTTAAAACTAAAGAAGATCAGCAGGCAGAAAGTCTGCGTAAAATGTTTGTAGCTATGGCAGAGGATATTCGGGTCGTGTTGATAAAACTTGCTGACAGACTGCACAATATGAGAACTTTAAACTATCTAAAAAAAGAAAAAAGAAAAGAAAAATCCAGAGAAACTTTAGAAATTTATGCTCCTCTTGCCCACCGTCTGGGAATGTCTAAGATTAAGTGGGAGTTAGAAGACTTATCTTTTAGATATTTAAAACCTGATATGTATTATGAGGTTTCCCACAAAGTGCAGGCCAATCGCAAACAGAGAGAAAAAGATATAAAAGAGGCTATTGAAAAACTAAAATCTACTTTAAAAGAACATGATATTGAAGCAGAAATTTATGGTCGCCCCAAGCATTTATACAGTATTTATAATAAAATGAAGCGTAAAGAAGTGGAGTTTGATGAAATTTATGATTTAACTGCCGTCAGGGTTCTTGTAGGTAGTGTTAAAGAATGTTATGAAGTGATGGGGGTTATTCATGAAATTTGGAAGCCTATGCCGGGACGATTTAAAGACTATATAGCTATGCCGAAGTCAAATATGTATCAGTCACTTCACACAACTGTAATTGCTCCTAATGGAGATCCACTTGAAGTACAGATAAGAACTTATGAAATGCATAAAACTGCTGAATATGGTATTGCCGCTCACTGGCGATATAAAGAAGGTAAGGTGGGCGATGAAAAATTTGAAGAAAAATTATCCTGGTTAAGACGACTGCTTGAATGGCAGAAAGATCTGCAGGAACCACAGGAATTTATGGAGACTTTAAAAATTGATTTATTTGAGGATGAAGTTTTTGTTTTTACTCCTGAAGGTGATGTTGTTTCACTGCCTAAAGGAGGAACACCTGTTGATTTTGCCTATCATATCCATACCGAAGTTGGCCACCGCTGTGTGGGAGCTAAGGTGAATGGTAAAATAGTTCCTTTAGAATATAAGTTAAAAAACAGTGATATTGTTGAGATTTTAACCTCTAAAAAAAGTAATGGGCCATCCCGAGACTGGTTAAAATTTGTTAAAACTTCTAAAGCTAGAAGTAAAATTAAGCACTGGTTCAAAAGGCAGCGCCGGGATGAAATCATTGAAAAAGGTAATCGAATTCTGGATGAGCATCTGGAAAAATATAATATCGAACTCAGCGAAAAAGATAAAGAAAAAGAGCTAAAAGAGATTACAAAAGAGCTGGGGCGAAAAGATGTTGATGATTTATTAGAAGAGTTGGGATACAGTAATATTAGTCCCAAACAGGTGGTCAGCAAATTTAAGGATTATGAAGAAGAGAAAGATTTTGAGAAAAAACACAGCCCTCAGAGGAAAACTGAATCAGTAGATAAAGGTGTTTCTGTAAAAGGAATGGAAGACATGCTGGTTAGGATGGCAAAATGCTGTAATCCTGTCCCTGGTGATGATATAGTCGGTTATATTACCAGAGGTCGGGGAGTTTCGGTTCACAGGGAAGACTGTAAAAACTTAAAAAATCTTGAAGAAAGTGAACCAGAAAGAATAATTGAGGTCAGCTGGGAACAGGGTCGTACAGAATCCTACCAGGTTGATCTCAGGATTGATGCTGTAAATAAGAGTGCTCTGCTTAATGATATAACACATATCATTAAAGAAGAAAAGATTAATCTGCTGTCTGTTATGGCCAGAACCAGTGAGCATAATCGAGCAGTTATTAATCTGTCACTGGAATTGAGCTCTACAGAGCATATGTACGATATAATGAAAAAGATTGAATCTATTTCAGGTGTGCTTAATGTAAGTCGAGCCAAACCTGCTTAATGGGGAGTGAATTAGATGCGAGCTGTTGTTCAGCGTGTTAAAAGAGCTAAAGTAGAAGTGGATTCTGAAATAACCGGAGAGATCGACTCCGGTTTATTAGTGTTTTTAGGAATTGGAAAAGAAGATGGGCGTCAGGATGCTGACTATCTGCTGGAAAAAATAATAAATTTAAGAATTTTTGAGGATGAAGAAGAGAAATTAAATTTATCTGCTGCTGATCTAAATAAAGATATAATGCTGGTCTCACAGTTTATTCTTTTTGGTGCTGTCTCTTATACACATCT
>QBLP01000036.1 GCA_003070825.1 Halanaerobium sp.
AGATGTGTATAAGAGACAGGTATTAATACCTGATAATTTAGTTGCTGTTTCATTTCCACCAATGGCATAAATATAGCGTCCAAATGGTGTCTTCTTTAATAAAATATAAATTACTATTAAAAGGATAAACATAATCACAACCGGAATCGGGATTCTACCTAAATAACCGGCACCAAAAAACCTGAATGTTTCGTTGAAACCTGAAATTGGACGTCCATTTGTATAAATCAGAGTAAAACCTCGGGCAACAGTCATCATTGCCAGGGTAACAATAAAAGCAGGCAGTTTAGCTTTAGCAACTGCAATTCCATTGAAAAGCCCCAGGGCTGTACCAGCTGCCAGTCCAATTAAAATAGCCAGGAAAACATTAAGTCCTGAGTTGACCATCATCCCTGCTGTAACTGCACCTGAAAATGCCAGCATTGATCCCACAGAAAGGTCAATCCCACCTGTTAAAATTACCATGGTCATCCCAAATGAAATCACTGCAATAATTGAAACCTGTCTAATAATATTTAAAATATTAGGTATAGTTAAAAAATAGGGACTCATAAATGAAAGTACAATTACTAGAATTAATAAACCAATTCCTGTTTTGAATTTATTTAAAGTTTTTAATAAATTTTTATTTTTCATACCATTACTAAGATTATTCACTTTACTGACTCCTCCTTCCGGTTGCCAGCTTCATTATTGCTTCCTGATCAGCTTCAGCGGCATCCAGCTCTCCCATAATTTCTTTTTCGTGCATTACCAAAATTCTATTACTCAAATTTAATACCTCAGGCAGTTCTGAAGAAATCAGAATAACTGCCACACCCTGATCAATCAAATCCTGCATCAAATTATAAATCTCTCTTTTAGCCCCAACATCTATTCCCCGAGTAGGTTCATCAAAGATTACTACCTCAGGTCTGGTTGAAAGCAGTTTAGAGATTACAACTTTCTGCTGATTACCTCCACTTAAGTTTTTAACCAGCTGTTTTTCAGAGGGTGTTTTAATGTTTAAGTCATCAATATACTTTTCTGCTAGTTCCTTTTCCTGAGCGGCGTCTATAAAGGTATTAGCATTTAAAATTGTTTTCAGCACCGAAATACTTATATTATCCGCTACTGAAAGACCGAGGATCAGTCCTTCTTCTTTCCGATCTTCGCTTAAATAGTAGATTCCACTATCTATTGCGTCTGCCGGAGAATCAATCTTTAATCTGCTGCCTTTATAGAATATTTGACCCTCTCTGTCTTTAAAAACACCAAAAATTGCTTTGGCTAACTCTGTTCTTCCAGAACCCATGAGACCTGCAATACCAAGAATTTCTCCTCTTTTTAAAGAAAATGAGGCATTATCAATTTTATTCGGAACTGAAATATTTTCAACTTTTAAAATTTCTTCTCCTGGACTAAAACTCATTTTTGGAAAACGGTCTTCAATAGTTCTTCCAACCATCATATTAATCAATTCATCTTCATCAGTTTCAGAAGTTTTAACCTCACCGACAAACTGACCGTCTCTTAAAACAGTAACTCGGTCACAGATTTCAAAAACTTCCTCCAGCCGGTGTGAAATATATACAATTGCAATTTCCTGCTCTTTAAGCCTTTCTATCAACTCAAATAAAATTTCTATTTCCTGGTTAGTCAGAGAAGATGTCGGCTCATCCATTACCAGTATATCAGCGTTCTGCGAAACCGCCTTGGCTATCTCAACCATCTGCTGACTACCAATATTTAAATCCTTAATCTTTGCTCTCGGATCAATATCAACTCCCAGCAGATCTAAAACCTCTTCAGTTTTCTGATAGAGCTTTTTGTAATTAATAAAAACTCCATTTCGCTCTTCCCTGCCTAAAAATATATTTTCTGCTACATTTAGATAAGGAATCAACTCCAGTTCCTGGTGAATAATCGCTAAACCGGCATTCTGAGCTTCTTTTGTATTCTGAAATTTTACCGGCTCACCTTTTACAAAGATTTCACCTTCATCACGCTCGTGAATTCCATTTAAAACTTTCATCAGGGTTGATTTCCCGGCTCCATTCTCCCCCAAAAGAGCATGAACTTCTCCTTTTTCCAGAGAAAAATTAACACGGTCCAAAGCTTTAACCCCGGGGAAAGTCTTAGTGATATTTTTCATTTCCAGAACTTTTTGATTTGCCATTTAAAAATCAACTCCTGAGATTAAAATAATATTAGCATAGGGAATAGTTTCTCCGCTGCGGACTACTGCTCTGGAGTTATGTGTTTCCTGCTTGAATTCAGCGTGTGAAATATACTCAATTTCTATATCAGGCAGCAATTCGATTATTTCTCTTTCTAATTCCGGACTTGTTTCCTTAATTTCTTGAGCCAGTATTGCTTTTTCTACAACTAAATCTTTGAGCATCGCTTTTAATATTTCTAAAAATTTTGGATAGCCTTTGGTCAGCGATAAATCAACTCTTTCAACTTCCTGATGGATTGGCAGCCCACAGTCTGCAACAGTTAGGCTATCTTTATGTCCCATCTCAGCAACTACTCTGGAAAGTTGACTATTAATTATTCCATTTTTCTTCATTTCTTATTTACTCCTTTCTGCAAGGAATTCATTTAACTCTTCTTTATCTGGAATCGAGCTCTGAGCTCCTCTTTTGGTTACCGAATAAGCTGCAGCCTGAACAGCAAATTTCAAAGCTTTTTTTAGGTTGTTTTCTGCAATCAGACTGGCTGCAAAAGCTCCAGCAAATACATCACCGGCAGCTGTAGTATCAACTGCTTTTACTTTTAATGTGTCAAGGTGAAGCTCCTTATTTTGGCTGTAATAATTGATGCCCTTTTCACCTTCAGTAACTATAATATTTTTTACACCCATCTTAAGTAATTCTCCAATTTTTTCTGCTCTGCTCTTACTTTTAGCTTCAGCCAGCAATAAGTCTAACTCCCCTTCATTAGGCAGCAGATAATCTACTTTAGCTAAAATATCTGCAGATAGCTTTTGGGCAGGAGCCGGATCCAGAATAATTTGAGTCTTATTGCTTGAAGCTATTTCTACAATTTTTTCGATAGTATTAACCGGAATCTCCAGCTGTAAAAGAATAATTTCAGCTTCAGCTATTGTATCTTTTATCTTTTTAATTTTATCAGGGTCAAGTTTATAGTTAGCTCCTGGAGAAACAATAATTCTATTATTTCCCTTTTTATCAACTGTAATTACTGCAACACCTGTGCTGACACCTTTAATCTCAAAAATATTATCAATTTCTGCTCCGCCAGCTTTTAAACTTGATTTTAACTTCGGAGCAAAACTGTCATCACCACAGGCACCAATAAATTCGACCTGATCGCCGAGTTTTGCTGCTGCCAGAGCCTGATTGGCTCCTTTACCACCAGGAATCTGTTCAAACTTACCGCCAATTAAAGTTTCTCCTTCTTCAGGATAGCGCTCTGTTTCTACAACCAAATCCATATTCATACTTCCAATAACAAGTATTTTGGACAATTAATTCACCTGCTTTCTTATTTGTGCTAAGTTCAAATAGTAAATTATATTTAAACTGATTCTCTAATAATTAAATTTGTTTTTAAAATATGATCTTCAATCTCTATTTGCTGGTTGTTGATCATCCGCAAAAGCACTGTCACTGCCCTCTCCCCCATACTGTATTTGGGCTGCCTCATTGTGGTTAGCTCTGGTCTTAACAGTGAGGCGATGTCAATATCATCATGACCCGCAACAGCTATATCATCAGGAATTTTTAAACCAGCTGCAAATAATGCCTTATATACCCCAGCAGCACTTAAGTCATTGGCCGCAAAAACTGCTGATGGTCTATCTTTAAGCTTAAGTAGTCTCTGCATTGCCTTAAATCCAGAATGCTGGGTATAATCTCCTTCAATAATATAATCATTATTAATTTCTACTTCATAATTTTTGAGTGCTTTTTTATATCCTTCCAAACGCTCGCGAGCAGTAGTAGTATTTAAATCACCACTGATATGAGCAATTTTGCGATGGCCTTTTTTGAGCATATATTCGACCATCTGATAGGCAGAATTTTTGTTGTCGATACTGACCAGAGGGTAAGAATCAGTGAGCACTGATCTATCAATCTGAACCACAGGGTAATTAGTTGACTTTAATTCTTTGAGTATTTTTTCGTTTCCCAGTGACAGAGAAACAATTAGACCATCTACCTGTTTGCTTTTAAATAATTCAACTGCCTTTTTTTCCCGCTCTAAATGATTATCTGTATTGAAAAAGATAACCGAATAACCTAGTTTTTGTGCTTTATCTTCAACTGCTCTTGCCACCTGAGGAAAAAATGGGTTGCTGATATCAGGAATAATCAGTCCAATGGTATGAGTTTTCTGCATTACCAGACCTCTGGCCACACTGTTGGGATTATAATTCATCTCATCTATTATTTTTAATATTTTAGCTCTTGTATCATCTCCAACATCAGGCTTGTTGTTTATAACCCGGGATACAGTTGTAACTGATACATCTGCTTCTCTAGCAATATCTTTAATTGTAACTTTCATAAGTATCACCTGATTTATAAGGATTTTAAAACTTTGATTAGCTTTATGAATTATATGTAAAACCAAAACCATTTTTTCGTTAACGTTTACGGTATCGTTTACAATTATGATTATAAAATATTCTGAAAAATAATGCAAGTAATAATTCTTTAATATTAAGCTAATATCCTGCTTCAGATCAATTTATCTCTTTTTTAATAATAATTAATCTGTATAAGTCTTTAATAATCTCTTTTACTAAATTTATTACTACTAAAACAATTTCTTAGACAGTTTTTCTTCTAAAAAAAAAGAAAAACTCCCCGGGGGAGGGGAGTAAAATTATATAAATTTAATTATAATAGCTTAATTTTAGATCAGAATTGCTCTGATTATTACAAAACCAATTGAAGGAACAATTAAAGTTCCCAGACCGGTGTAAAAAGTTGCAGTCATAGCACCATAAGGAACTAACTCCGGAGCTGTTGCTGCCAGTCCACCGGCAACTCCACTTGTTGTCCCAATCAATCCACCATAGACCATTGCTGAAGTTGGATTATCCAACCCAACAAGATTAGCAATGAATGGTGTTATTACCATTGTCATTATTGATTTAACCAACCCGGCTGCAACAGAAATAGCAATAATCTCCGAACTTACTCCAAGGGCGGTTCCCGTTACCGGGCCAACAATAAAGGTTACTGCTCCTGCACCGATAGTTGTAACTTCAGCTGGATCTGTATAACCTAAAACAATGGCAATAGTACTACCAACTGCAAAGGAGAAAACAACTCCAACCAGCAGCGAAATAACTCCAACCGGTCCCGCCTTTTTAAGGTTTTTAATCTTAACTCCATAGGCAGTAGAAATAATAGTATAATCTCTCAGCATACTGCCACCTAAAAGACCAATACCGGCTCCACCAAATATTGACACATCTGCCAGACCGCTGCTGCCGCCTGTAGCCTTACCACCAATATAAGCTAAAACAAGTCCTGTGATAATAGCCAGCGCTGAGGCTATTCTTTCCTCGCCCAGCATAACCGAAATTTTCTTAGTTACATACATAATCAAAGCTACCAGAGCTATCGAAATAATTAAATGATCAGCTCCAGCAAAAGAATTAATTGCATCTGTCAACAATTCAAATCACTTCCATTTCTATTTTTATTAAATATCTTATTTTTTTAATTTTGATAATAAAGGAACTAAAAACATTGCGCCAACTGTAGCCAGTCCACCAGCTAATATAGCGACCAGACCACCATTAATTGCTCCAACTACATTTAATCTGGCTGCCATAGCAACAATTATTGGGATATATAAGGCACTTAAGAATTTAATCCCGTTTTCTGTTCTTTCTTTAAATACTCTGCCTCTTTTGTTTTCTAAGTAATTTACAGCAAGTACCATAAACAGCATTGCCAGACCAACACCACCAACATCGCCACCCGTTCCAATAAACTGACCTAAAATTCTACCTAAAAATGAGCCAAGCAGCATAAAAAAGGCCACAAAACCCATACCAATAATCTCCATCATTCCACTCCTTTATCTATTTAAATGTTTTTTCTGTCTAAAATGTCTAAGCAATAATTCCCTGTTCCCGCATCTCTTTAATCTCCTGATCACTAAAACCAAGATCTTCTTTCAGAATTGAATCAGTATGCTCACCCTTAGCAGGTGCATGACTTTTTATTTCACCTGGTGTTTCTGAAAGATGAAATGGTGAACCGGCAACTTTAACTTTACCAATACCTGGCTGTTCTAAATCCACTATCATTTTTCTGTATTTTAAATTGTCATCTTCAACTACCTTATCAACGGTATTTACCGGGGAGTAAGGAAGATCATATTCTTCAAAAATTGATTCCCATTCTGCAGTAGTTTTCTCCTTTAATCTTTTAGCAAGAATCGGAATTAATTCACTTTTATTTTCTGCCCTTAAAGGATTTGTTTTAAATCTCTCATCACCAGCAAGCTCCGCCATCTCGAGCGCCTCACAGAATTTTTGCCATAAATTATCATTACCGATTGGTGTTACAATATAATTATCTTTAGTTTTAAATGACTGGAAGGGTACAATTGTCGGATGAGCTCCACCTAAAGGTCCTGGAATTTCTCCGGCCATTGTATATCTGGCAATAGCATTTTCTAAAACAGATACCAGGCCATCTACCATTGACATGTCAACATGCTGTCCCTTTCCTGTTCTATCTCGGTGGCGAAGGGCACTCAAAATACCAATTACAGCCTGATGTCCTGCCATAATATCTCCAATTGAACTTCCAACCCGGCAGGGCTCCCCACCTTCAGGGCCAGTGATGCTCATTAAACCACTATATGCCTGGGCCACCATATCATAGGCAGGCTTGCTGGCATATTCTTCTAGAGCATCATGGCCAAAGCCACAAATTGAACAATAGATTATATCTTCTTTGATTTTTTTCATTTCCTGATAGGAAAAACCAAGTTTTTTCATTGTCGTTGGCCGATAATTTTCTACAACTACATCTGCATCACTAATTAAGTTTCTTAATAGTTCTTTTCCTTTTTCTTCTTTCAAATTTAAAACAACACTTTTTTTGTTGCGGTTAATACTGATAAAGTAGCCACTTTTTTGTTCTCCAGCCTCATCCTCAACAAAAGGACCAAATTGTCTGGAATCATCACCATAAGGTGGCTCCACCTTAATAACTTCTGCACCTAAATCGGCTAAAATCATTGTTGCAAATGGTGCTGCTAAAACATGACTTAAATCAATTACCTTTACTCCGTCTAATGCGCCCACAAAAAATCTCCTCCTATAATTATATTAAAATGTTTATTTTTTATTCAAATTCAAAAATTCGACCACCAGTCAATATGACTCATAGTCGAATTATATAATAGAATAATTTAATTGTCCAGCAAAATTTGTATTTTTACAGTATTTTAGTGAATTTACTAATATATTAAAGTCTTAAGCGCCTAATCTTTTTTAAAGACTTAAATTTAGTTTTTAAATATTTATTTTTATAGAATCGAGTAGGAGGGAAATAATTAATTTATTTCCCGACCTCTCACACCACCACAGCTTACCGTTCGGTACTGGGCGGTTCATTAAGATTTAATTACTTGTGCATATCTTTCCTTAAAACTAAAGTATCCCAGCCTCTTTAGAAATTGGTTGGTAAAGGTTCTTGTGAGTATTTGGCTATTGGATATTCTCCAGTAGCCTTTTCTTGTGTTAGCATATTGCCACGCTTTAGGCTCTCTAATACCAAGTTTCTTGAGCATCCTAAAACGAGTTCTAACTCTTTTCCACCTTTTCCAGTAGCACATTCTTATTCGTCGTCTTGCCCACTGGTCAAGAGCTCGTATCTTGCTTTTCATATCAGCTATTTTGTAATAGCTGACCCAGCCTGTGATTGTCTGTTTTAATTTCTTAAAACGATATTTCATCGTCCAAGGCTTGCTTCTTGATGTGAGTTCTTTTATCTTTGTTTTAATTTTCTTGATTGATTTCGGGTGGACTCTAACCCTTACTTCACCATTCATCCGATAAAATGAGAACCCCAAGAATTTTCTTCTCCAGGGTCTGCCGACTGCACTTTTTATTGTATTAACTTTTAGTTTCAATTTCTTTTCAATAAATACAGTTAGACTTTCCATGACTCTTTCGGCCGCTTTTCTACTTTTAACGTAGATCTGACTATCGTCAGCATAGCGACAGAATTTATGATTGCGTTTCTCCAGTTCTTTATCCAGTTCATCCAGCATAATGTTACTAAGCAGTGGACTTAAAGGTCCGCCCTGCGGGCATCCCTCGTCTGTTTTCTTGATTAAACCATCAATCATTACTCCTGAGTTAAGATAAGCTCTTATTAATTTCAGCACTCTTTTATCCTGCACTTTTCTGGCTACTAAAGACATCAGTTTATCATGTTGAACAGTATCAAAATACTTTTCAAGGTCGATATCGACCACCCATGTATACCCGTCATTTATATATTCTTTAGCTTTATTTACTGCCTGATGTGCATTCCTTCCAGGTCTGAAACCATAACTATATTCTGAAAATCCTGGGTCAAATATTGGTGTCAGTTGTTGTGTGATTGCTTGCTGTATCATTCTATCTGTTACTGTTGGAATACCAAGTAGTCTTACTCCACCACCAGGCTTAGGTATTTCTACTCTTCTTACTGCCTGTGGTTTGTAGTTACCTTCCAGTACATCTTTCAGAAGCTGACTGCCATTTCTTTCAAGATGGGGTAGAAGTTCATCTACACTCATTCCGTCAATTCCATGACTGCCTTTGTTCTTAACGACTCTTTTATGTGCCCTATTTAGGTTAGGAGCCGCTAGAATTTTCTCCATCAGATTACTGGAGTCTGCATTTTCACCGTTTCTTACATTCGGCAACGCCGCAGAAACACTCTGCACTCTCTCATTACTTCCAGCTTCCAGCCTTTTATCCTGAGAGCAGCCTTCATATGAAGTTGTCTGCTTTCTATGTGTTTCCGTCGAGTTGTTCAAATTTAAGGAACCTCCTAATGTTTCATCCTTCAATTGATGTATATATCCATCAATCTACTATGACTTCTGCTGCATTCTGACAGTTCAGCTCTTACATTACTGTAGAGTTTATTGCTTAGAAATTCATCACCACAATATGCTATCAGAACCTTCCCTGGTTAAGACTATTTACTTTCACTTCACCTATCTGCTGTATTTACACTTCCTGTCTTGAATAGTTTTGGGCTTTGTTTTGTTTGGCAAACTCACCCACAGGATTGTGCCTTTTATACAGTTTGTATTCCTCAGACCGAAGTTTTGCCTCCAACTTCCTTCAGATTCCACCTCACGATGGACACCCTTCTCTTCAGCTAGTGGTTGGCACTATTAACCCCCACATCAGACTTTCACTGATTAGCAAATATTCATGCCAGGCAAACCAAGAACAAGCCCCGGCATTTAAACCGGGGCTAAACAGGACATTTCTGTCCTGGGGAAACTTAATCTCCATAGACTATTGGAATATCAATATTATGGTGATCAAGTTGATCCTCTGTTATATAAATTTCCTGAGTGTAACCGTTCAGGGGTCTGGTTCCTTTTGGTAGAGATTCTTTTAAGAGAGTTAACTCGTGAAATCCTAATGGCACATTCTGAAAATAATATTCTCCAATCTGATCTGTATAATCTTTTTTATTAAGACCGGCAACTTCCATTCCTGCCCACATCAGATATTCATCATCTTCATCTTTAAGACCATTGGCATTTTTATCAATAAATACATTACCGCTGATTGTACCATTGATTGTTACCCCAAAGTTCTGCATAACATTCTGGTTATCCTTAACTCTTACCAATATTTCTTCAGTAACCGGTGTATAATCAGCTATCAGGTTGCGGTAGTCGAAGTTGAGAAAATATATGTCATTAAAATATGGTTTAAAGATAAAGAAACCATCTTCATCACTAACAGACATCATATTACCCAGCCTCATTGGTATATCTTCTAATTTTCTCTCTCCTGGATCCATAACTCCATTATAATTTTCGTCAAGATAAGCATAGCCTGCTACAATCGGGCGAGGTTCAATGTCAGTGAATCTAGATTTTCTGGTCTCCTCTCCGATAAATGAAAGAGCATGTGAGTAAGAAAAAGTGGCATATTGTTCATACTCATTATTAACAAAATCAGCATATTCTCTGCCAATTTCTATTTTTATCTCACTTTCATCATCTCTAATAATATCATAGGCTGCACTAAAGGAAGTGCCTGGCTCTCCTTCATCTGGAACAATATATTCACCTAATAATCTAATATAGCCAGGATTGTTTGAATGATAATAATTACCCGACAAACTAACTGATTGATAATCATTTAAAAACTCTGAATGATAATCCTTTAGTTCAGCAGTTAGACTAAATTCTCGATTAAAATAATAATTTAAGCGGAGATTACTTTCTTCATCAATTCTAGCTTCTGATTCTTCTTCATTTCTTTTAGTTCCTAAGGATAAAGAAGCTCTTCTGCCAAATGACAGCCTTATCTCTCCATCATATTCTCGGTCATAGTATCTTGTCCCCTGATCATCTCGCTGCATTTCACCATCATAATTTGCTGATAGTAAGAGATAATCACCAAAGCGCTTATACACTCCTAATTCTGCTTCATAATCCTGATAATTTTCCTGGTAGAAATCACTGATGTTTAGGTCATTATCATAATAGGCAAGATCACTTGAAACTCTAAAGCTTCTTCCATATATATTATTTTCCAGGCCAATACCCTTCCTTATCTTATCTCCTAAAAAGATATATACTTGATCATTTTGATCTGTAAAAGAATATTCAGATCTGTTGTCCTCATAATAAAGGGATAGAGCATTATAGTTTCTCCAGCCGGGATTATAGATAACTTTAAAAGTATAGTAATCACTTTCATCAATCTCATCTTCAAGTGTTTTCCTCTGACCAACTGTTGGATTAATACTAATATTATTAGCTAAATCAAGACGAAAGGAAAGCGACTTATTTTCTCCTTCATTTTTTTCCATAAAGTTGGCGGTTTCTGGAGGAATATATAGATAAACCCCCTGAATATAGCCATTTAATAAGCCATATAAAATACTGGCTTCAGCTCCGCTTTTTAAGCTATCTTTTTTACCAGCTATTAACCAGTCCAGATTGATTACTGTTCGAGAATTTATTCTAAATGAAAAGCCACTAATTGAAGAAACAACTTCTTTAGTTAACTCACTATCCGGATTTAATGATTCATTATAAATAGCTGTTTCTATATGAGCTGAAAGATTTTTATTAAAAGCATAGTTTGATCTTAAAGCTCCAAAATATCCTTCCCAGCCATCTCCAGAATAATCGTCATCACGATAACGACCCGCAAAAAGTTCATATTCTTTTACCTTTGAGTTCAAAACATCACTTGAGCCAGTGATATACTGTACTCTCTTTTCTTCCTGACCCTCAGAAGTTAACTTTACAACCTCTATTTTATTTAAATATCTGGCTCTTAATTCAATATTTTCAAAAGTGTACTTGCCATCAGTTTTAATATCTCTTTTTTTAAATAAACTATTATTCAAATAAAGAGATACCTGATCACCTTTATTGACTTCAACAGTTACATTAGTATAGGGAATTAATTTATAGCTCAACCTATCCGGCAGTGAAAAATATAAACCCTGCATTTCATTGCTGCCAATAGTTTCTTCCAGTCTAAAATTATGATCTCCGGCTATAATTAGCATATTATTTTCC
>QBLP01000288.1 GCA_003070825.1 Halanaerobium sp.
TGTTTATTCTATTTATTATATTCAATATCTGTTTTCTCTTTCCTTTATTAAAAAGCAAGATTTTATTCAAAAAAAGTTAAACAAATTACAAATAGCACTTGACACATTTTTCACATATATGTTAAGATATAGTTAAGTTGAGTCAATTAATAAAATTTTAAAGGAGGATTTATTTATGAAAATCAAAACAATTGTATTAATGATCGCGGTAGCAGCTTTATTAGTTGCACCTACAGTAAGTGCTCAAGACACAGTTTCATCCCCATCTGTTGTGGTTGATGGAGCAAGTTTACAGACAGCTGCAGAGGAATCCTGGATTCTAATTATTCAGCAGGACTTAAGTGTTGACGAAAAAATTGTCCTTGATGGAGAATTTAAGAATGATGGTGAATTTGACCGTAAGTTAGCTCTTTATGACCAGGATGATGACCATAATGTAACTGATAGATATACATTAGAAGCTCCAAGTATCACTGTAAAGAGTCCAAATACTAGATTTAAAGGTGGTATTTTTGTAGGAGATGTTTATGTAGAAGCAGAAGGTTTTGAATTAGAATCTGGATTCACAATTGATGGTAATCTTTACTTTGAAAACGAAGCAGCTAAAAATTCCTTTATCATTTCAGGTGGAGCTACTGTTACAGGTGACTTAGTTAACAACTGGTAAATGAATTTTCAATAAGAAACAAATAACTAACCGGCCAGAATAATCTGGCCGGTTTTTTTATGAACATATGTGATTTTCAAAACATCATTATGGATACTATTTCTTTTTTATTTATATTTTTCCTTATAAAAATTTAAATAAATTAGCTGTTAAATTAATAATGAAATTTTTTTTGCAGAAATTTTAAATTCCGCATCTACTGTGCCAACTGTTTCTCCATCCATTTCCAGCTGAACTTCTCTATCAGAACTAACCTTAATTTCTTTAACAAAATGAGATTCAACTAAAGGGTGACTTAAGTGCTTTCCCTGATAGGCTTTAATTAAATTATAAATTATTGCTGTCTTTGAAAAATCCTTTAATAATACTAGATTGATTTTTTCTGAAAAAAGATCAGCCTCCGGTGCAATATTTATACCGCCACCAAAATAATTGCCATTTGCAATAACAACTGAATTAAGGAGTCCCTCATAGATTAAATTCTGATCAGCTTCAACTCTAACAAATTTATTTTGATAGGAAAACAAAGTTTGAAAAAGTTTAAAAAGATAACTTAAACTCCCATCTATTGTTTTTTTGCTGGCATTTAATTTTTTTGCAACCTCTGCTCCCATTCCACAGTCAGCAATATTAATAAAATATCTGCTGATCTTTTCTCCTTGATGATTAAGATAGCTGGATTTAACTAAATTAACTTCTCTGCTTTGATTTTTTTTGATCCTTTTAATCAGTGCTTCTGTTTTTTTGGGTAATGACAGAACTCTACTTAAATCAGAGCCAGTACCATGAGCAGAAATAATTAGTTTTGTTTTTAAATTATCATCTAGATCCGCTGCAAGCATTCCATTTACAATTTCATTAACAGTGCCATCTCCACCAACAGCCATTAGATAATCATAATTTAAGCTGACAGCTTTTCTGGCAATTTCTACTGCCTCACCTGCAGTTTCAGTATATACTTCCTTAAAATATTTAAATTCTCTTTTAAATACTCTGCTTTTTTTGGGCCACAGCTCAGCAGTTTTTCCGCCTGCTGAAGCAGGATTAACAATAGCCATAATTTTTTTATCCATTTTATCAACTCTTTACTGTTATAGTTTTAAATTTTGATTTTAAATAAGTTCTTAAAAAAATTAAAAAGATTTCCCAGTTCAGAATAACTTTTTAAGCCCTGCACTGCATCCATAAAAATAATTAGTAGGTCTCTTCTGCTCTTCAGCAAAAGCTGTACAATTTTTCTGTTATTATAAAACAAACGAGCTACCTTTTCTGCTTCTTTGAGCTCAGTAAAAATATTATTTTTGAGCCTTAATTCATAGTTTGCAGCGGGAATATAATTAGTTTCCGCAGAATTACTATCCAGACAATCAACTATAGTTTCTGCAGCTGCAAAACCACTAACAAGTGAATAATAAATACCTTCACCAATAAAAGCATCTGCCAGATAAGCAGCATCTCCAGCTAAAAATATTCTGTTGGAGGCTCTTTTAAATTCTGTCTGATCTGAATAAACAGGTATTGGATGACCTTTAACTAAAAAATCATCTTTTTTGATTCTAATATTCAGCTCCCTGAGATAGTCAGTCAGGATTTTATTAAGATCAACTTTTTCAAAATTTAATATCCCAAGTCCGATTGACAGAGAATCTTTTTTTGGGAAAACCCAGCCATAACCATTATCTAAATGTTTAAAGTCAATTAAGATTTGGTCTTTAAAATAATTATCGATTAAATTTTGATATTCAATTTCTGCTTCTATTGCTATTCCCTTATTTTTTATAATTTCTTTTTTCTCTCGATTCAAATA
>QBLP01000037.1 GCA_003070825.1 Halanaerobium sp.
CTGCTAACTTTTGATACTGCTGCTGCCAGTCTTTTATTCCTACAATCTTTTGAGCTTCATCCCTTGCCTCAACCAGAAGCTCCTGATCATCAATTAAACTGGCTACTTTTAAATCATCGATCCCATGCTGTCTGGTTCCAAAAAATTCCCCCGGACCCCGCATCTTTAAATCTTCTTCGGCAATTAAAAAACCATTATTACTTTTACACATAATTTCCAGGCGGTGAGCAGCTTCTTCTCCCGGAGGATCAGAAATCAAAATACAGTAAGACTGATGACGGCCTCTGCCAACTCTTCCCCTGAGCTGATGCAGCTGGGCCAGTCCAAATCTTTCTGCATTTTCGATGATCATAATACTGGCATTGCTTACATCTACCCCAACCTCAATTACAGTTGTTGCTACCAGAATATCAATCTCACCATCTCGGAATTTTTCCATAATCTCTTTTTTTTCTGCTGCAGAAATTGAGCTGTGAATTAAAGCCAGCTTCTGTTCTTTAAAAAATCCAGTTTTTAAATCATTGAATAGCTCTTCTGCAGATACAAGTTCCGGCATTTCCTCTGATTCTTCAATCAGGGGACAGACTATATAGGCCTGCCTCCCTGATTCTATTTTTTCTTTTAAAAATGAATAAATCTGTTTTCGTCTATTTTCTCTTCTCCAGAAAGTAGCTATTTCTTTTCTCCCCGGCGGCATCTCATCAATTACCGAAAGATCAAGATCTCCATAAATTAACATGGCCATTGATCTCGGGATCGGTGTTGCTGTCATAATTAATAAATCAGGGCTGTCACCTTTTTCTTTTAGACTGTGTCTTTGCTCTACACCAAAGCGGTGCTGTTCATCAATAACTATTAGACCCGGATTATCATAATTTAAACTTTCCTGAAAAAGAGCATGAGTACCAATAATTAAATCAGTTTTTCCAGTTTCTATCTCAGCTTCAATCTCCTGTCTCTCTGCTGTTTTCACACTACCTGTCAGCAGAGAAATATTATAATCAAAGTCAGCTAAAAGTTCTTTAAAATTCAAAAAGTGCTGTTCAGCCAGGATTTCTGTTGGCGCCATAAAAATTCCCTGATAGCCATTCGCCATAGTCTGCAGTAGCGCCAGACCTGCAACTACAGTTTTACCTGAGCCTACATCTCCCTGCAGCAGTCTAGACATAGTTTTTTTAGATTCCATATCTTTTCTAATCTCAAAACTCACCCGCTTCTGAGCCGATGTCAACTCAAAATCAAGAGCTGCAAGAAACTTGCTGCTCTCTTCTTCTTTAAATTGATGCTCAATACCCTGGAGCTCTTTATATTTTTTCTTTTCTTCCAGAGCATAAAGCTGCAGATAAAAAAACTCCTCAAAAGCCAGCCGGCGGCGAGAAAATTTTTGATGTTTATCATTTTTAGGAAAGTGCATACCAAGAATAGATGTTTTTAAATCAGGAAAATTATGCTCTTTTAAAATAATTTCTGGCAATTCATCTTCAAGTAAAAAAGCATGACTTTTTAAAGCATTAGCAATCACCCGGCGCAGCCTGCGCTGAGTAATGCCTTCAGTTAATGAATAAATGGGAACAATTCGTCCTGTATTTAAGACCGAAGCTTCAGAACCCAATTTTTCGTAAACAGGATTATTTATTTCTTTTCTTTTATATTTGTGCCAGTTTTTTTCACTAATTTTGCCGCTGATTATATATTTATCCCCTTTTTGAAACTGGTCCCGCAGATAGGATTGATTATACCAGATTCCATTTACCACATCACTGCCATCAGAAAAAGTAACCCGCAGTAAATCAAGATTATATCTGATTTTCTGATAGTCAATTTTTAAAACTTCAACCTTAAAATTAACCTGCTCTCCTGGAGCAGTATATTTGATCTGGCTAATCTGGCTGCGGTCCTCATATTCTCGGGGAAAATAATAAAAAAGATCCCTGACTGTTTTAATCTCTAATTTGGAAAGGCGTTCGGCCCATTTGGGCCCAACACCTTTAACAAACTGCACTTCATCTGAAAGTTTAAGTTTCATTAGCTCAATAATTCTCCTCTATAAATAACAATCCCATAAACCTGAGGACCTGTATGAGAACTTAAAACAGTTCCAATTTTATTTTCTAAAAGTTGATATTTAAAATCATCCTGTGCGTTTAAATCTGCTTCAAAAAGTTCTTTGAACTGCTGATAATTACCACTATCTTTACCATAAATATAAGCGAAATTAACTTTTTCACTGTCCTCAGCAGCATTTAAAGCTAAATCAATCATTTTCTGATTTGTTTTCTTATAGCCTCTTATTTTTTCCCTGGGAGTGATTTCTCCAGTGACAGCAGAAAGTTCTAAAATTGGATTAAAATTAAATATACTACCCAAAAAAGCCTGTGCTTTACCAATTCTTCCTCCTTTTTCCAGATAACTTAGTTCGTTAACAGTAAAATAGATAGTAATGTTTTCTCTCTCTTCTAGAATTTTTTCCTTAATTTCTTCAAGATTTTTTCCCTCTTTAATCATTTTCGCAGCCAGCAGTACCATAAAGCCCAGACCCGTACTTGTTGATTTAGAATCTATTATCTCAACATTCAAATCTTCCAGCTGAGCAGCTGCCAGTCTTGCTGACTCACAGGTACCACTTAGAGCAGAGGACAAATGAATCGAAATTATCTGATCATATTCTGCAGCTAATTTTTGATATTTATCCATAAAAAGCCCAACAGATGGCTGTGAAGTTGTTGGTAAATCAGCTGCAGATTCCATCATCTTATAAAATTCCTCACTATCCAGATCAACTTTGTCATAATAGGTATCTTCGTCAAAATGTACAGTTAAGGGTACAATTTCAATCTGGTATTTAGCCAGAATCTCTGCAGGTAAATCACAGGTGCTGTCAGTTACTAGAGCTATCATATTAACACATCCTATTCTAATGAAATTATGAAGGGATAAAGTGGCTGTCCTCCTGGATAGATTTCTATTTCATCAAAATCAAAGTTTTCTTCCATAATAGCTTTGATTTCTTCTGCTTCTGCCTCAGTTATGCCTTCACCATAATAAATAGTGACCAGCTCTTCATCTTCAGCCACTTTATTTAATAAATTAATTACAGTTTCTCTTTCTGTATCAGCACTAACTAAGATATCTCCATCTTTCAGTCCGATATAACTATCTTTTTTTATTTCCAGACCATTAATTTTAGAGTCTTTAACAGCCTGTGTTATCTCAAGTGTTTTAACATACTTAATTTCTGCTTCCATACTTTCTTTTAAGTCTGCAGGAGAAGCCTGGTCATCAAAAATCATTAGTGCTGTGACTGCCTGCGGAATAGAACGAGTTTCAATAATTGCTATCTCTTTTTCACTCAGTTCTGAAACCTGTTTGGCCGCAGAAATAATGTTCTTATTATTGGGGAGTATAATGATCTGATCAGTATTCATTCTCTCTACAACCTCGAGAAAATCATTGGTGGAAGGATTCATTGACTGTCCACCTTTAATAACATAATCAACTCCAAGCTCTTTTAAAATATTAACTACACCTTCACCATTAGCTACAGAAATAATCCCAGTATTTTTCTCTACCACAATTTCTGAATCTTCCTGCTCAGAAACTTCTGCTGTTTTAAGTTCATTCTTTTCTGCCACCTCTTTCGGTGGTTTATTCTCTTTAGCTTCAACAGCAGAGTCTGCATTTTTATCCTGATGGAACTTAGAATGATCAAAATCAGTGTCATTTTCCCGCTGAACTTTTTCCTGATTTTGTTTGCGCATATTATCAATTTTAATATCAAAAACTTTACCCTTTTTAAGACCGTATTCTAATAAAACACCAGGATGGTTGGTGTGAACATGAATCTTAATAACATCATCACTTCCAACTACCATAATTGAGTCCCCATAACTCTGCATATCTTTTCTAATCCTGTCAATCATACGGTCAATATTAGATTTACGGCTGTCAATTTCAATCAACATCTGGGTACAGTAAGTAAATTTAATATCTTCTGCAGGCTCAGATTTCTTTCTAGTTTTAGAATCAGCTGCAGCCGCCTGATATTCGATCTTTTCTCCTTTTAACCCTTTGAGCATTCCTTCAAGGATGGTTAAATATCCCTGACCTCCAGCATCTACAACCTCTGCTTCTTTTAAAGCAGCCAGCAGCTCTGGAGTCCTCTCCAAAGATTCTTCTGCAGCCTTAATTGTTATTTCAAATAGTTCTATAATATCAGCAGCAGAATCCATCTCTGCCTGAGCTTTTTCGGCAGCCTCTCTCGAGACAGTTAAAATTGTTCCTTCTACTGGTTTCAAAACACCATGATAGGCAACTTCAGAAGCTTTGTTAAGTGCATTAGCTAAATCTTTAACTTTCATCTTCTTCTTGTTTTTAAGGGCCTGTGCAAAACCTCTGATCAGCTGAGAGAGTATAACCCCTGAGTTTCCTCTAGCTCCCATTAATGCACCTTTAGAGAGCGCTGCAGCCAGTTCTGAAACACTTCTAGAGCTTTTGTCCTCCAGACTGGATACAGCTTCCTTAAAAGTTAAATACATATTTGTACCCGTATCACCATCTGGCACCGGAAAAACATTTAAAGAATCAATAAAAGATTTTTGTTCTTTGAGCCAGTATAGTGAGGTAAACATCATATCTTTAAATTGTTCTGCATCTACTGCAGTAATTTTTTCTTTATTATTAATTGGCATCGCCAACCCTCACTCCCCTTACATTTACATCTATAGTTACTACTTCAATTCCAACTTTATTTTCGAGGGTATAGCGAACTCTTTCCATAACATTATGAGCTACTTCATGAATATTAGTTCCGTATTCAACAATGATGTTTAAATCAAGATGAACCTTATCTTCACTAATATCAATACCAACACCCTTACTAATATTATCCCAACCTAAAAGATCTGCAAGACCATCCTGCACACTTCTAGAAGACATACCAACAAGACCATAGCACTCCATTACAGCAATACCTGCCGTTTTAGCTATTACCTCTTCATCAATTATTATCTTACCAAGTTCATTTGTTAATTCTTTTTCCATTCTTTACACCTCTTTTCATACATAATTATTCTATCTTATATAAGGCCTCTATGCAAGAAATAAATCAACAGAGCTGCCTAAATTAATCCTCATTTATTATTTATTTCAAGATAAAATTATACTTTCCTGCATATATAAATTTATATTTTTGTAGAATTATTCTAATTAACTTGCTAAAGGCTGTTTATCTATGTTAAAATATAATCTGAGATAAATTTTATTAAGGAGGTGTTTTCCTATGTCCAGAGTCTGCGAAATTTGTGGCAAAGGTGGAAATAAAGCCAATAGCATACAGAGACGTGGTAAAGCTAAGAAAAAAGGTGGGGTTGGTCGTAACATTACAAGTTCTACAAAAAGAACTCAGCGTCCAAACCTTAAAAAAGTTAAAGCAATTGTTGATGGTTCACCAAAAAGAATTAAAGTGTGTACTCAGTGTCTTAAGTCAGGTAAGGTTGAAAGAGCTTACTAAATTAAGATTTAAACAAAGAAGGGAGCAGATTTATTTCAAAATAAATCTGCTCCCTTTAGTGCTTTAATATGGCTTTATTGTGTTTTTAATTTATCTAAATTCTTTTTAATTTTACTTTTCAACTGCTCTTCATTCAGATCAAGCTGAGCTAGATAATTATTAACTGCATTCCGAGCAACTGAAAAAGCCACCGCCGGAACAACCCGCTGATCAAAAGGGTCCGGAATGATATACTCAGCTGAAAGATTATCAGCAGCAAGTTCTGCTATAGCTTCAGCCGCTGCAATTTTCATCCCTTCACTTATTTCTGACGCTCTAACATCAAGCGCCCCTCTGAAAACACCAGGGAAAGCAAGCACATTATTGATCTGATTTGGATAATCTGATCTTCCTGTTGCAATTACTGCTGCACCTGCATTTAAAGCGACTTCTGGATCAATTTCGGGAGTTGGATTGGCCATCGCAAAAATCAAGGGATCAGCTGCCATCTCCTCAACCATTTCTGCTTTTAAAATATTACCTACAGATAAACCAATAAATAAATCAGCATCTTTAATAGCCTCTGTCAGTCCTCCACTCAAATCATCAGGATTGGTTTTTTTAATTAAATCCTGACGCAGAGAGTCATACTGTTCTATATTATTTGAGTTTAAAATTCCAATTTTATCATTGATAATTAAATTTTTAGCTCCTGCATCTAAAAGCAGTTTGGAAACTGCTGTAGCTGCTGCCCCCGCCCCATTGACAACAATCTTAATCTGATCAAGTTCTTTATTTACAAGTTTTAAGGCATTGATCACCGCTGCCAGAACAACTATTGCTGTTCCGTGCTGATCATCATGAAAAATTGCCATCTCTGTTTCTTCTTTTAGTCTGGCTTCAATTTCAAAACATTTCGGAGCGGAAATATCTTCTAAATTAATCCCGGCAAATGTCGGCTCCAGCAGTTTTACAAACTCTACAATCTGATCAACTTCTTTTGTACCAACACATAAAGGAAAAGCATCCACATTTGCGAATTCTTTAAATAAAACTGCTTTTCCTTCCATAACCGGCAGAGCAGCTTTCGGTCCGATATCTCCCAAACCTAAAACAGCTGTACCCGAAGAAACAACAGCAACCTGATTGCCGCGTGCTGTATACTGATAAATTTTTTCGGGATTTTTCTCAATTTCTCTGCAGGGCTCTGCCACCCCAGGAGAATAAGCAAGACTTAATTCCTCTCTATTGCGAACTCTAACCTTTGATTTAACTTCAATTTTCCCCTGATGATCACTATGTAATTTTAATGCTTTTTGATAAATATCCATTATTACCTCCATCTACTCTCTGCTCTCTACTTTAATTTTTCTAATACATAAATTAATAGACCACTCTTTAACCTGACTTCAGCCTGCTCACTCTCAATTAAATTGCTGATGCCTCTGCTCTGCGAGCGAAAAATATCCTGATTAGTAAGATTATACTTGCAGCCTTTAATACTCAGACCGCGGACAGTACTGCTTTGAGGAATTAAAGAAAGTCGATAACCTTCTTTCGCTAAAAATTTTTTCTTTTGGTCAATTATAGCAATCTCAATTTTATCTGAAATTATCTTTGCTTCTAAATCTATTTCATAAATATATTCTAATAAATTTAAATTGGCCAGCTGCTGATCAATTCTACCACCTAAGGCAGCAGTTAGATAAAGCTGCTCAAAATCATTTTCTTTACAGTAATCAACAGCAATTTCACTATCAGTCTGGTCTTTTTCAACAGGATGTTTTATGATTTCTACCTTTTCTTTCCTAAAATGATTTTTATTTTCTTCAGTAATTGAATCCAAATCTCCAATAATCAGATCAGGCAGCAGCTCCAATTTTTTAAGTTTATTGCTACCTCCATCAACTGCGATAATAAAATCTATCCCTTCTTTTTTAATAATCAGTTCCAATTTCTTCTTATTTAAATCAAATTCACCATTAAGAACTAAAAGCGCCTTCTTTTTAGACATCAGCAGCAGTACTCCTCATTTCAGCCAGCGCCTGAGAGGGATCTTCCGAACCAAAAATTGCTGAGCCGGCTACTATTATATCAGCTCCAGCCTTTACAATTTCCTGCAGATTATGATTTTTTATCCCTCCATCAACCTCTATTTTGCATTGATAATTATTTTCTAAAATTATTCTTTTTAATTTAGCAATCTTTGCTGTCATTTGGGGGATATAAGACTGTCCTCCAAAACCTGGATTAACTGACATAATTAAAACCTGATCCAGTTCTGGCAGAATGAACTCTAAACTTTCTACAGGTGTGGCCGGGTTTAAAGATACGCCCGCTTTTATTCCCTGTTCTTTAATCAGCTGAATTACCCGGTGAATATGATCAGTTGCCTCTAAATGAACAGTTAAAATATCTGAGCCGGCTTCGGCAAATTCTTTGATATACCTTTCAGGCTTGCTGATCATTAAGTGAGTATCAAATGGAAGCTGACTGTGCTTTCTGACAGCACTGATCAGACCCGGCCCAAAAGTTATATTTGGTACATAATGACCGTCCATTACATCTAAATGTAAATAGTCAGCATCCTTAACCAGCTGAATCTGGTCTTTTAACTGACTAAAATCAGAAGCAAGCAGTGATGGTGCAAATTCTGTTTTCATTAGTATTTTCTCTCCTTTTCTTTAAGTTCATTATATAACTGTTGATAACTTTGATATCTCCTTTTTGAAATTTCTCCATTCTCTACCTTTTCCTGAACAACACAACCAGGCTCATGGAGGTGTGTACAGCGGTTAAACTTACACTGATTATTATATGCTGCGATCTCCGGAAAATACCAGGATAAATCATCTGCTTCAATATCAAGGTTCAGTTTTGACATCGAAGAAAATCCAGGAGTATCTGCGACCCAACCCTGGTTGGGTAGAGATAATAGTTCCACCATCCTCGTTGTATGAACTCCCTTTTTTAATTTTTTACTGACTGCAGCAGTTTTTAGATCAGCATCTTCTATAACTTTGTTCAAAAATGAAGATTTACCAGCTCCTGAAGGCCCGGTCAAAACATTAATTTTTTTATTGAGTTTATCAAATAACTGCTCTAAATTTTTATTTTCTTTGACACTGATAAAGTGCAGCTGATAACCCGCTGCTTTAAATTCTTCAAATTCAGCTTTGAATTCGGACTCAGCCTGATCGATTTTGTTGATTACTATCAGCGGTTCAAAACCAGAGCTTTCCACAAGCAGCAAAAATCTATCCAGCAGTGATGGCTTAAAATCAGGGTTTTTAACAGAGTGCATTATTACCACCTGATCAACATTGGCCACCTTTGGCCTTCTTAACAGATTTTTTCGGGGATAGAATTCTTCCAGAATTTTATTTTTTTTATCAATCTCAACATAATCTCCAGGATAAATTTTTTCTCTGATTTTACCTCTAATTCTGCACTGATAAATTTTTTTGTTTTGATCAGCTACAAAGAAAAAACCTCCTATTGACTTAACTAAAATTCCTTTCATCTAAATTATCATCCCCCAAAACTTTCTGATTTAATTAACTGATCATCAAAGTATATTTTTATCTTAGTCTCTCCCTGACTTATAATATCTCTAATTATATTATCTCCAGGTTCATGTATAGCCTGATAAACCTGATCTTCACCATTATCATCCTCAATTACAATTCTAACCTCTCTGCTTTCATTACCTGTAACATTTACGGAAATTCTATTTAGATTATAATCTTCATCAGAAGCAAAATTAGATCCGCGGCTGACTACAAAATCGACTGCGATACCTCGGGGAAGATATTCCCCGGCGCGTACACTCTGAGAGATAACCTGTCCATCAGCAAAACGGTCTGAACTTTCTACACTGACCTGACCAATATTTAAACCATTTTCTTTTAATAATTCAAATGCTTCAGCCTGGCTCAAACCACTTAAATCAGGCATTCTAACAGATATATCACGCTCACCCCGACTGACAAAAAGAGTAATTTCACTTCCTTTTTCCACCTCAGCTCCAGCAGCTGGGATCTGATTGATAACTGTTCCTGGTTCTTCTGAAAGTCTAAATATATACTGGATATCTCCACTTTTCAGAGAAAGATTATCTAATTCAATTAGTGCCTCTCTTAATGAAGAACCAATAAAATCTGGGATTTCTATTAACTGTGGACCCTTACTCACAGTAATATTTAGCGGCCGGCTCTGTTTGATTCGTTCTCCAGCAGCTGGCTGCTGGCTTACTATGTGTTCAGCAGCTATTTCTTCACTAAAAACTCTTTCTTCATTTTCAACTAAGTTAAGGCCTACTTCTGAAGCTAATTTTCTTGCCTCACTTAAACTTTTCCCTTCTATTTCAGGAACCTCAACCACCGGCACACTTGTATACTGGTTGAAAAAGAAAACAACTCCACCTGCAGAAATTAGGAAAAAAAGTATAACTGCAGTTGTAATTAAAAGAAGCTTTTTATACTTTTTATCTGTTTTGCTTTTTTCCTGTCTGCTAATATCAGCAGCTTCTTTTTCTGAATCTGAAGATTGAATATCCTGATCAGACTCAGTTTTATCATCATTTTTTTGTTTGAAAAAACTTTTCCTGGTTTCAACTTTTTTCTTTTCTTCTTTATTTTCCTGTTCTTCCTCTGCTGTATTGCCAGAGCCTTTTTTAGAATTAGTTAAAAAATCAAAATCTGATTTTTTCATAACTCTAGTTTCATCAGCATTGAAATCATCTTTTTTATCATCTTTTTTATTTCCAGATTTAAGATTTTTAAGACAGTAAGTTATCTGCTGCCGCATTTCATAAGCATCCTGAAAGCGGTCGGCTGGCTCCTTGGCTATTGCCTTCATAATCAGATCATTGACCTCATCAGGTATATCATTGTTAATTTTTGAAGGCTCAACTGGCTGCTGCTGAATATGTTTTAAAGCAACTGAAATCGGACTTTCACCATGAAAGGGCAGTTCTCCTGTAGTCATCTCATAGAGAACAACACCAAGAGAATAGATGTCAGAATAAGCCTTGATCTCTCCTCCTTTTGCCTGTTCAGGAGAAAAATAATGAGCGCTTCCAACAACAGTTTCAGTTACTCTGACTGTTGAATTACTGACAGCTCTTGCAATCCCAAAATCAGTAACCTTAACCTCATGTTCATCATTTAAGATTATATTATGTGGTTTTATATCACAGTGTACAATTTGATTACCATGAGCTATAGAAAGAGCAGCTGCTATCTGACCTGCGATTTCTAATGATTCAGCAATAGACAGCTTTTTTCTTTCCTTAATTAAATCTTTTAAAGTTTTACCTTCTACAATTTCCATTACAAGATAGATTCTTTCTTCGTCAACTACAATGTCATAAATGCTGACTACATTAGGATGGGATAATCTGGCTACAGCCCGGGCTTCCTGCCTGAATTTATCAATAAATTCATCATCAGACTTATATTCTGGCCGCAGCATTTTTAAGGCAACTCTTCTTTCTAGAAGTGTATCTCGGGCTGAATAAACAATTGCCATTCCTCCACGTCCTATTTCTTTTATTATCTTATAACGGTTATTTAAAATCTTACCCTGCATAAATTCACCTCAATTATCATCAAACAGTAATTATTTTTCATTGAAACCAGCAACTATTAAAGTAACATTGTCCAGGCCACCATTACTAAGAGCTCTCTGAAGGAGTTCATCAGCTGCTGACTCCAGATCTGTATTCTCTTTAAAAATATTTTCTATTTTTTCTTCTCTGACCATATCTGTTAAACCATCTGTGCACAACAGTATATAATCATCTGTGGAAATTTCTAGCTGTCCCTTATCTAAATCAAGACTATCTTCCAGACCAAGAGCCTGAGTAACTATATTTTTTTTAGGATGATTAAAAGCTTCTGCTTTGGTAATTTTTCCTTCACGCAGCAGATCAGCCACTAGTGAATGGTCCTGAGAAATTTTCTTTAAACTCTGGCTGCTTTTATTATATAAATAAATGCGGCTGTCACCTAGATTAACAAAATAAAGCCTGTGATCTTTAATTATTACAGCAGCAAATGTAGTCCCCATACCCTGATAATAAGTTTTTTGCTGACTTTTTTTAATTATTTCCTGATTAATTTTAAAAGTTAAAGTTTTGAGACTTGCAAGTGGATCTGATAGATCAAAATCAAAATCAGCAGTTGAATCTACTGCAGTCTGACTGGCAACTTCTCCAGCTGCATGTCCCCC